>CAZEQG010000286.1:0-4764 GCA_964514295.1 uncultured Alphaproteobacteria bacterium | reverse complement strand
CCGCGGCCTGCGCTGGCGCCCGGCCAGGCGCATCTCCTGCGCCCGGACTGGCGCGGGCGCGCCACCCGGCTGTCGGCGCTGGCGGCGATGCTGGGGCTTGTGCTGTTCGGCCTCCACCTGATCGCCTTCGATCCGATAAAAGTCGTGACCGGCGCGGCCGATCTCGGCTTCCTGCTCGTGCTCATGATGCCGCCCGATCCGGGTTCGCTCGCCCGGGCGGCGATCTATGGATCGGCCCTGCTGGAAACCCTGGCGATCGCGTTCCTTGGCACCTTCGGGGCGGCGGTGCTTGCCCTGCCGCTCGGCTTCATGGCGGCGCGCAACGTCATGCCCGCCTGGGTGCTGCGGCTGGCCACGCGGCGGCTGTGCGACACGCTGCGCGGCATCGACATCCTGATCTGGGCGCTGATCTGGGTGAATGTGGTGGGGCTCGGTCCCTTTGCCGGGGTGCTGGCGATCCTTGCCTCCGACACCGGCACCTTTGGCAAGCTGTTCTCGGAGGCGATCGAGGCGGCCGACCGCAAGCCGGTCGAAGGCGTGGTGTCGGCGGGCGGCACGCGGGTGGCGGCGGTCCGCTTCGGCATCCTGCCACAAGTACTGCCGGTGATGGCCAGCCAGGTGCTCTACTATTTCGAGAGCAATACCCGCTCGGCCACCATCATCGGCATCGTCGGGGCCGGCGGCATCGGCCTCCACCTCTACGAGCAGATCAGGACACTGGAATGGCAGGCGGTGTCCTTCATCGTGCTGATGATCCTGGCGCTGGTGGCGGCGATCGACCTTTTGTCCAGCCGCCTGCGCTTCGCCATCATCGGCCGCCGCGGATAGGCGCGGGCGCCTTGCCGGCCGCCCGCCGGGCGGCGGCCAGGGCCGCCTCCGCCCATTCCAGGAACAGCGGCGGATCGTCCAGCACCGCTCTCGGCACCGAGCAGTAGGACAGCTCCGTCGGCCGGTCGGGCCAGGGGCGGAAAGGTTCGCCGCCGGCAGCCATCTGCACCGGGCGGTTCACGGCGTCCGCCTTCAGGTAAAGGGTGTCGCCGGCGAGGATGGCCATGAACCGGCCGTCGAGGTAGATGCCCCAGCCCCCGAACATCGCCCGCGCCCGGGTCTCGCCCAGCGGCGACAGGCGGGCGAGCAGGCTGGCGAGGACGGGTGGTGGCGGCCTAATGTCCGCTGTCCTTGGGGTCGAGGGCGTCGCGCAGGCCATCGCCGAGCAGGTTGAAGCCGAACACCACGATGCAGATCGACAGCCCCGGCCACAGGCTCATCCAGGGCGCCTGGGCGAGGTAGTTCTTGGCCACGTTCAGCATGCTGCCCCAGCTCGGCGAGGGCGGCGGCTGGCCGAGGCCAAGGAAGGACAGGCTGGATTCGGCGATGATGGCGAGCGCGATGGTCAGCGTCGCCTGCACCAGGATGGGCGCAAACACGTTGGGCAGGATGTAGCGCCTGAGGATGCGCAGATGGCTGAGGCCGACGGCGCGCGCGCCCTCGACATAGTCCTCCGCCTTCACGTTCAGCACCTGGCCGCGGGTGAGCCGGATGAAGAAGGGGGTCTGCGAGATGCCGATGGCGATCATGGCGTTGGTGAGCGACGGGCCAAGGAAGGCAGCCAGCGCGATGGCGGTGATCAGGAAGGGGCAGGCCAGCATCGCCTCGGTGCAGCGCGAGATCACCGAATCGGTCCAGCCGCCGAAATATCCGGCGATCAGGCCCAGCGGCACGCCGATCGACATCGCCACGCACACCGACACCACGCCGGCGAACAGCGAGGCCCTTGCCCCCCAGATCAGCCGGCTCAAGAGGTCGCGCCCGATCTCGTCGGTGCCGAGCCAGTGGGCGGCCGAGGGGGCCTTGCGCACCAGCGACCAGGAGGTCTTCAGCGGGTCATAGGGGGCGATCCAGGGGGCGAGCAGGGCCACCGCCACGAACAGCACCACCACCACGCCGCCGATGATCGCCCCCGGATGGCGGCTGAGGCGGCGGATGGCGCGGCTCTGCCGCAGCCCGGCGAAGGCGGTGCCGACCATGGCGGTGCTGACCATCCTCATACCCTCAGGCGCGGGTTAAGGGCGAAATAGAGCATGTCGGCCAGCAGGTTCATGGCGACGAAGGCGACCGCGCTGCAGAGCACCACGCCCTGCACCACCGGGTAGTCGCGGTTGAAGACGGCATCGACGATCATCTTGCCGAATCCCGGAATGGTGAACACCTGCTCGGTCAGCACCGCGCCCGCCAGCAATTCGCCGAGCTGGAGGGCGCCGATGGTGACGACCGGGATCAGGGCGTTGCGCAGCGCGTGCTTCAGGATCACCACGCGCTCGGCCAGCCCCTTGGCGCGGGCGGTGCGGATGTAGTCGGAATTCAGCACGCCCAGCATGGCCGCCCGGGTGTGGCGCATCATCACCGCCGCGATGCCGGTGCCCAGCACGAAGGCCGGCATGATCATCGTCTCCAGGTTGCGCTTCAGGTCGACGAAGGGGCTTTCGTAGCCCGAGGCCGGCAGCACGCCCAGATACACGCTGAAGAACAGGATCATCATGATGCCGAGCCAGAAATTGGGCACCGACAGGCCCGACAGCGCCACCGCATTGGCGCCGAAATCCCAGGCCGTGCCGCGCTTGACGGCCGAGATCACGCCGGCCGGGATGCCGATCGCGATCGCGATCAGGATGGCCAGCAGCCCAAGCTCGATGGTCACCGGCAGCTTCTGCAGGACCAGGGTCCCGACCGGGATGTTGGTCTTGTAGGAGATGCCGAGGTCGCCCTGGAGGACATTGCCGATCCAGGCCAGGTATTGCAGCGGGATCGGGTCGTTGAGGCGGTACTTCTCGCGGATCGCCTCGATCACCTTGGGGTCGCGCTCCTCGCCTGCCATGGCCAGCGCCGGGTCGCCGGGCAGCAGGAGCTGCAGGGTGAAGACGAACAGCGACACCAGCACCAGGGTGGGGATGGCAATCGCGATCCGCCGGGCCAGGTAGGTCAGCATGGCGCGCGGCCCCGCCCGCCCCATCCCTCCCCCCGCAGGCGGGGGGAGGGGGGGACAAGCCGGCGCGGCCGGGCGGCGCGGGGCCTTGGGGCCATCACCCGTGCGGGCCTACTTCAGGGTCACGCCAGCCAGCCGGATGATGCCGTCCGGATAGGCGACGAAGCCCTCCAGATTGGCCCGCGAGGCATAGAACCACTTGCCGTGGTAGAGGTAGATGATCGGGCGCTGGCCATCGAGGATCTGGATCGCCTGCTCGTAGAGCTTCTGGCGCTCGGCCACATCGGCCACCGTGCGGGCCTTGTTCAGCAGCTCGTCGACCTTGGGGTCGCAGAACTTGCTGTCGTTGATGCCGCCCTTGCAGGTCATGAAGGTGTGGATGTTGCCGTCGGGATCGGTGCGGCCGGACCAGCCGACGCGCGTCATCTGGTAATTCCCGGCCGTCTGCTCCTTCAGCATGGTGGCGAATTCGGTGGTGCGGATCTTCAGGTTGATCCCCGCCTCCGCCGCCATCGACTGCAGCACCTGGGCGACCTGCTGGTCGTCGGGCGCGGGGGCGGCCTGCATCTCCACCTCGATCGAGGTCAGCCCGGCCTCCTTCAGCAGCGCCTTGGCGGCGGCGACGTCGCGCTTGGGGATCGGCACCGACTTCACGTACCACGGGCTGGTCGGCGGCCAGGGCTGGTTGCCGGGCAGGAACTCGCCCTCGAACACCACCTGGTTCAGCGCCTCGCGGTCGATCGACAGCTCGAAGGCCTTGCGCACGCGCGGGTCCTGGCCGAAGGGCGTCTTGGACCGCTCGCCGTTGCCGACATTGACCGTGATCCCCTGGTAGCCGAGGCCGACGGCGTCGCTCAGCTTCAGCCGGCGGTCGGCGCGCACGGTCTTGAGGTCGGTGGGCGCCACCCGCTCGATGAGCTGCAGGTCGCCGGACTGCACATTGGCCAGGCGCACGCTGTTGTCGGGAATCGGCAGGAAGGTCACCCGCTCGAAGGCGAAGGCCTTGGCGTTCCAGTGATCCTTGAACTTCTCCAGGACCATGCGGTCCTGCACCACGCGCTCGACGAACTTGTAGGGGCCGGAGCACACCGGGTTGAGGGCGAACTTGTCCTCCTGCTCGACCGCCGGCTTGGGCGACACCATCATGCCGGCGCGGTCGGTGAAGGCGGCCATCAGGGTGGCGTCCGGCGCCTTCAGGTCGATCTTCACCGTGCTGGCGTCGACCGCGGTCACCGCGGCGATCGAGGTCAGCTCGCTGGCCCGGCGCGAGCCCTTCCAGGTCATCGAGCGTTCCAGGTTCGCCTTCACCGAGGCGGCGTCGATCGGCGCCCCGTCATGGTACTTGGCGTCGGTGCGCAGCTTCATCAGCAGCGACTTGCCGTCGCCCGACCACTCCCAGGAGGTGGCCAGCATCGGCACGATCTTCAGGTCGGGCGTGATGTCGACCAGCTTGTCGCACAGGCTCTGGAACACGATGCGGCCGACGAAGGTGCGCCCGACATCGGGGTCGAGCTGGTCGGGATCCTCCTGCAGGCCGATGCGCAGGTTCTGCGCCTGCGCCCCGAAAGCCAGCAATGCTGCTGCCGAAACGCCCAGGAATGCGCGCGTCCACATCTGTCAGTCTCCCTGTTCGGTTGCTTGAGACGATCTGTCCTGGTGTGCCCGCCAGGCAGAATAGAGGGCGAGCCGCCGGTCCGCCAGCGATGGGGCGGCGGGCGGGCGGGCGGGAACCGGGTCGAGCTCGCGCCAGCGATGGCAGGCCACGGCGCCGCCGCCGCCGT
>CAZEQG010000285.1:0-4774 GCA_964514295.1 uncultured Alphaproteobacteria bacterium | reverse complement strand
TCCCCGGGCAGGCGTGGCGTGCCCAGCCGCACCACGCGCACGGTCATGGCGTCGGCGCCGCCAGCCGCCCGGGCCGCTGCGCAGGCACGATCCCGGCGAAGGCATAGCGGTCGAACCAGCCGGGGAAGGCCCGCACCAGCGCCCGCGGCCCGTCAAGCCTGAGGCCCGCCCTGCCCGCCTCGGCGAAGCTGGCATCCCCGCGCCACCAGGCAACCAGCGCCGGCAGCGGCGCGCGCAGCCTGAGCGGCTCGGGAAAGCCCGGGTTGGCAAGGCAGAAGGCCGATTCCGATGCCTTCAGCAGCAGGAACCGCGCCACCTCGCCGGCAATCTCGAAACGCACCACCAGCGGCTCCTTCGGCAGGGCCGACAGGCGGACCCGCCGCTGCATGTCGACCAGCAGCGGCCCGGACTCGACATCCTCTTCCGCCGCGCGGCGGGGCAGCCAACGCTGGCCCCAGGCGGCGAAGGCGCCGATCAGCCCGGCCAGCTCGCCGCCGGCCTCGGTCAGGTGGTACTCCGGCCCTTGCGGCCCCTCCTCGCGGATCGCGGCACCCAGCCGCACCAGGTCGCGCAGGCGTTCGGCCAGCATGGTGCGCGAGATGCGCGGGATGCCGCGCCTGATGTCGTTGAAGCGGCGGCTGCCGCAGAGCAGCTCGCGCACCACCAGCAGGGTCCAGCGGCCGCCGAGCGCCTCATGCGCCCGGGCGACCGCGCAGAACTGTCCATATCCCGTCATGGCGCCAGCCTAGCATGGGCGGCGGGCGCCGGGCGGTAGGGATTATGGACCGCCGCAGCAGGCCGGCGCCGGCGCCGGCGCGGCATACTCATCGTGCCGCTTCACCCAGTCGCCGAGGTTGAAGTTGGGGCCGGTCTCGTTGCGGCCGGCGGGCGTCAGGTCGAGGAACATGTAGGCGCCGATCGCCCGTTCCGGCCCGCGCCCATAGGTGGAATAGGTGTGGAACACCGCGCCGTCGGCAGCCTTGGCGAAGACGCTGAGGCCGGGCAGCTCGTCCATGTCCGCGCTGCTCGGGGCGTAGTTGTAGACGACCTCCCCGGCCGCGCGCTGCTCGGGCGTGAAGGACACGCCGAAGTCGTAGTTGAAGTCGCTGCCCAGCGACGACACCCAGGAAAACCGCCAGCCCATGCGCCGGCGATAGGCTTCGATCCGCTCCAGCGGCGCCCGCGAGGCGGCCAGCAGCGTGACATCGTGATGGGCCAGATGCAGGTTGGCGCCATCGATGTGGTCGGCAAGGAAGGAGCAGCCGGGACAGCCCTGCTGCCAGTCCGGCCCGAACATGAAGTGGTAGACCATGAGCTGGCTGCGGCCGTCGAACAGCTCGGCAAGGCTGCGCCGGCCCTGCGGCGTGTCGAAGGCATAGTCCTTCTCCACCTTCACCCAGGGCAGGGCCCGGCGCGCGGCCGCCAGCTCGTCCTCAAGGCGGGTCAGCTCCTTCTCGCGGGCGAGCAGGGCCTTGCGGGCGGCAAGCCATTCCTGGCGGCTGGCAATCATCTGCGGCATGTCATCATCCTTCCTGTCAGTTGGCGTGCGGGCGCGGCGGGAAGGGGTCCAGCCAGCCCTCCAGCGTGCCCAGGCGGTCGTGCCAGCGGGAGATCGCGGGAAACTCCGCCAGCGGGATCGCCGCATCGGCGGCATAGGGCAGCGTGACTGCGACCGCGAAGTCGGCCACCGTCGGGGCGCTGCCGACCAGCCAGTCGCGGCCGGCCAGATGGCCCTCCAGCACCGCCGCGGCCGTGCGGAAGCCGGCCTGGGCCGCCGCCACCGCACCGGCATCGGGGCCGCCCATGCCGATCAGCGGCTTGATCAGGTGCTCGAAATAGAGCGCGCCGGTCACCCGCATGAAATGCTGCATGTCCCAGCTCAGCCAGCGCATCACCTCCACCTGCCGGCCGTCGCGCGGCCACAGGTCGGAGCCCGCCTGTTCCGCCAGCCGGCACATGATGGCGGTGGATTCCCACAGGATGCGGCCATCGCCTTCCACCAGCACCGGCACCTTGCGGTTGGGATTGAGGGCGGCGAAGCCGGGCGCCATGTGCTCGCCACGCAGCAGGTCGACGAAGACATACTCGACCGGCGCCTTCAGGTGGCGCGCCACGGCGCAGGCCTTGCGCGGATTCATCGTCTCGCAATAGTACAGCTTCACTTCCATTTCTCCCGTTCGTCCATTCGTTGTATTGCTTGACAGTTCCGTTGATATCAACGTAAATGGGGCATGTCAACCGAGGCCGAACTGCCTTTCGCGACCACGCGGATGGTCAAGGAGTCCTGCTTCTGCCTGCATGCCCAGCGCGCCGCCCGGGCGCTGGCCCGGCGCTATGACGAGGCGCTGAGGCCCTTCGGCCTCAGCAGCGGCCAGTTCTCGCTGCTGATGTCGATGAACCGCCCGGCACCACCCAGCATGGCGCAGGTGGCAAGCCTGCTGGCGATGGACCGCACCACGCTGACCGCCAACCTGAAGCCGCTGGTGCGCCGCGCCCTCGCCCTTGTGGTGGTGGATGATGCCGACCGCCGCATCCGCCGCCTGGTGCTGACGCAGGATGGCCGGCGCCTGCTGGCCGCCGCCCTGCCGGCCTGGCAGGCCACCCAGCAGGCCATCGACGCCGCCCTCGCCCCCGGCGACCCCGAGCGCCTGCGCGCCGACCTGCGCACCCTGTCCTGACGGGCCGAACGGGCGGGGCGCCCGCCGCCGCTCAGCCGCCCGCCGCTTTCCTTTGGACGATCAGCGCCTCGGCCTTCGCGAGGTTGCCTTCAGCTATGCCGACATAGTGCGACGCCCCGGCCTTGCGGAACTCCTCCAGCGCCAGCCGGTAGGCCGACACCGCCTTCTCCAGCCGCGCCGTCCCGCCCTGACGCTCGCCCAGCATCCGGAGCGCGTTGCCCAGGTTGTTCTGCGTCGTCGCCCAGTCCAGCGGCACGCGCTCCCGCCGCCGCTCCTCCAGCGCCAGCCGGTAGGCCGACACCGCCTCCTCCAGCCGCGCCGTCCCGCCCTCACGCCGGCCCAGCGCCAGCAGCGCGTTGCCCAGGTTGTTCTGCGTCATCGCCCAGTCCAGCGGCACGCGGTCCCGCCGCCGCTCCTCCAGCGCCAGCCGGTAGGCCGACAGTGCCTCCTCCAGCCGCGCTGTCCCGCTCTCACGCTGGCCCAGCGCCTTCAGCGCGGTACCCAGGTTGTTCTGCGTCGCCGCCCAATCCAGCGGCACGCGCTCCCGCCGCCGCTCCTCCAGCGCCAGCCGGTAGGCCGACACCGCCTCCTCCAGCCGCGCCGGCCCGCTCTCACGCTCGCCCAGCGCCGAGAGCGCGTTGCCCAGGTTGTCCTGCGTCGTTGCCCAATCCAGCGGCACGCGCTCCCGCCGCCGCTCCTCCAGCGCCAGCCGGTAGGCCGACACTGCCTCCTCCAGCCTCGCCGTCCCGCTCTCACGCTGGCCCAGCGCCTGCAGTGCGTTGCCCAGGTTGTTCTGCGTTCCCGCCCAGGCCAGCGGATCGCTGTCGCGCGGTGTTCCGTCGCGTGCGGCGGTGAGGGCGTCGAGCGCGGCGCGCAGTGCGCTTTCCTGGCCTGACTGTTCGCCGATGGTGACTTGCAGCAGCCCATAGGCGTGCCAAAGCAGGGGCCGGGCGGCAGGCGCGAGGCGGTCGGCATGATCCAGCAATGGCGCCAGCCGGGCCACCATCGGCCGGGCGAGATCGGCCACGAAGCGGCCGGCGTTCAACACCGGCGCCAGGGCGGCAGCAGCCGAGGCGGCGAGCGCGCGCTGGAAATCCGGGCCGAACTCCGCCGGCAGGCGCAGCCGGTCGTCGAGCGCGTAGGAGCGCACCTCCGCGCCGCCATCGGGATCGGCGGTGACGAAGCGCAGGTCGATCACCCGCGCCGCCCCGGCGGCCGTTACCGCGCCCCACAGGATCAGGTCATAGCCCTTGGCCTTCAGCAGGCGGCGCCCGCGCGCCATCGCCCGAACGGCAGCAGCGTCGACATCGCCGGCAGACTTAAGGTCCAGCAGCGGCACCTCGGCCAGCATCACCTGGACGGCGGCATCGGGCAGATGCTCGCGCAGGCTCTGGCGCAGCTTCTCCGTCAGGCTGCCATCGTCGCCGGCAAGCCGGCTGACCAGGATGCTGGCCCGCGTGCCCCGGCAGCGCGGCACCCGCCACAGCCGCCCGAAGCGCAGCATTGGCCGGATGACGGCAAAATGCAGCCCAAGCCACACAAGGTAGAGCGCCACCGCCGTCCCGATGCCGAGCAGGAACAGCGTGTCCTGGTCGCCGGTGACCCCGAACCACTCGCATGCCTTCTCCGCAAGCTTGCCGAGGGCCCAGCACACCGGCGCGGCCAGCACGTTCTGGATCACCCCGGCCGAAAACCACGACCCGAACCCCGATGATTGCGACATGGCCACCCCCGCCACCACATGGTGAAGCGGCCGGGCGGGGGGCGCAAGCTTCCGGGCTTGCGCGGCCGGCGGCCCTCGCCGAGACTGGCGGCCCTTCCGCCGCCGGGGCCGCCATGACCGCCTGCCTGATCGCCCTCGACTGGGGCACCACCAATCTGCGTGCCTATCTGGTGGGCGGGGGCGGTGCCATCCTCGACCGCCGGGCCTCGGCCGAGGGGATCCTGAACGTGCCGCCGGGCGGCTTTCCGGATGCCTTCGCCCGGGCCATCGCCGGCTGGCCGGGGCTGCCGGTGCTGATGGCGGGCATGGTCGGCGCCCGCCAGGGCTGGGTCGAGGTGCCCTATCTGGAGGTGCCGGCCGGGCTGCCGGCGCT
>CAZEQG010000284.1:0-4789 GCA_964514295.1 uncultured Alphaproteobacteria bacterium | reverse complement strand
CCCAGCGGGGTCAGCCGCGGCAGCAGCAGCGGCCGGCCGGCCGACAGCCGCAGGAAGGCATCGCGCAGCCCGCGGCAGGCGCGCCGTGTCGGCAGCAGCACGCGCTGTCCCGAGAGCCGCAACGGGTCTCCCGCCGCCTGCTGCCACAGCCCCTCGGCCAGCCGGTCGAGAAACGGCGAGCCGGCGGGGATGGTGAACAGCGCCCCCATGCCGCCCGGCCTGCTAGAAGTAGGGGGTCGGCGGCAGGTGCCAGCCGGCGAAGCGCCGTTCGGCGGCGGCCAGATCGGCGGGGGTGGAGATGTGGTACCACAGCCCTTCGTGGATCAGGCCGAACAGGCGCTCGCCGGCGATCGCGCGGTCCCACAGCAGGTTGGTGGAGAAGGCGCCGGCGGGCGCGCCGGCGAACAGCGCCGGGCTGGCGATCTGCACGCCCATATAGGCGAAGGGCACGACCTGGTGCTCGCGCCTTCGCTGCACCCGGCCGTCGGGGTCCAGCATGAAGTCGCCGGGATCGGGAAAGCCGACCGCGCTGCGCGCCGTCGACAGCAGCAGCATGCCGTCCATGCGGGCCGGATCGAAGGCCTCGGCCAGCCGCGCCAGGGCGGCCCGGCGGCCGTTGAGCCACAGCGAATCGCCGTTGATCACGAAGAACGGGTCCTCGCCCAGCCGGCCGAGCACGGCGGCGACCGAGCCGCCGGTGTCGAGGGGGCTGTCCTCCAGCACCACCTCGACCCCGCGCCGCCCGGCAAGATGGGCGGCGATCATCTCGCGCCGGTAGCAGGCATTGACCAGCACGCGGCTGACCCCGGCCTCGGCCAGCCGGTCGAGGATGTGGTCGATGATCGCCCGCCCGTTGACCGCGACCAGCGGCTTCGGCCGGGTCTCGGTCAGCGGCCGCAGCCGGCGGCCCTCACCGGCGGCCAGCACCATGGCGACCTTCGGCATCATGGCGACGGCACCTTGCGGGCGCCGGGCGGGCACAGGGCATCGACCGCGGCGGCCAGCGGGGCCAGGGCCGGATGGGCCAGGCTGCGCTCCAGCAGGCGCCAGACGCGCGGGATGTGGCCGAGATAGGCGGGCTTGCCGTCGCGCCGCCACAGCCGGGTGAACAGGCCGATCACCTTCAGGTGGCGCTGGGCGCCGAGAAAGGCGATGGCGGCGTCGAGATCGCCGCCGAGCCCGGGGAAGGCCGCCCGGTAGCGCGCGATCATCGCCGCCCGCAGCCCGTCGCCGATGTCGCGCCGGGCATCCTCGACCAGCGAGGCGAGGTCATAGGCGACCGGCCCCGCCATGGCGCCCTGGAAATCGAGCAGGCCGACCGCGGCGAGACCCCGGCGCTGCGGCAGATGCATCAGGTTGTCGACATGGTAGTCGCGCAAGGTCAGGCTCGCCGGCACCGCGCGCGCCAGCGGCAGGACCGCGGCCAGCGCTTCGGCGAGCGCGTCGGCCGGCGCCGCCGCCCGGCCGACCGCCGGCAGGTACCACTCGGCGAACAGCATCGCCTCGGCGGTGAGGAAGGCGTCGTCATAGACCGGCAGCCCCTCCAGCGCCGCGGCCCCCGGCCGTCGGTGCAGATCGATCAGGATGTCGACCGCGGCGGCATAGAGCGCCGCCTCGTCGCCGCCGGCGGCGAGAACGCGGGTGTAGGTGTCGTCGCCCAGATCCTCCAGCAGCAGGAAGCCGGAAGCCTCGTCCTGCGCCAGCACCTCGGGCGCCGAGTAGCCGAAGCCGCGCAGGTGCCGGGCCAGCGCCACGAAGGGGCGGACATCCTCCTGCGGTGGCGGTGCATCCATCAGCACCGCCCGCCGCTCCCCCCGCACCAGACGGAAGTACCTGCGGAAGGAGGCGTCGACGGCGAGCGGCGCCGGCGCCACGCCGGCCCAGCCGGCGCGGGCGAGAAAGGCGGCAGGGTCACGCATCGGCCGGCACCTCGGGACCGCAGGCGGGCAGGCGGCCTTCCCAGCCCTCAAGCCTGGCCTGCCGGCCCGCCCCCCATGGCGCCAGCACCACCCTGAGCCGGCGGGCCGGCAGCAGCGGTCCCAGCCGCTCCGGCCATTCGATCAGCGTCACCGCCTCGGCAAAGGCGTCCTCGATGCCCAGTTCCAGCGCATCTTCCGGCTGCGCCAGGCGGTAGAGATCGAAGTGCCAGACCGGCCCGCCCGGCAGGTCGTAGGATTGCGCCAGGGTGAAGGTGGGGCTCGGCACCTCTTCCCCCTCACCGCCGGGCAGGGCCTGGATGAAGCCGCGGGCAAAGGCGGTCTTGCCGGCGCCGAGCGGGCCTTCCAGCGCGATCACGTCGCCGGGCCGGGCCTGCCGGGCGATCAGGGCGGCAAGCCGGCGGGTGGCGGATTCGTCGGGCAGGGCGATGGTTGGCATCGCCCAAGGTGTAGCGGGTGGCCCGGCAGGCATCAACGGCGGTGGCGCCTTGTTCCGCCCGGTCTCGCCAAAGCGCTTGTCCGTGCTTGACGCAAAGAGTAGAATCGTTGCAGTGAGAAGGGGTTGGCGCGCATCGCTGAGAAAGGCTTCCGGCAGTATGCGCGGCTGCGGGGCGGGGCAACAGACAGGACGGTCGTCAGGCATGAACGCAACGATGAAGCTGGCGGCTGCGGTCGGGGCAACCCTGCTGATGGCCGGATGTTCGTTCGTGAGCGAATCGGTGATGCCGTCGCTGACGGGCGAGGCGCCGTCGACGCAGGCGATCGCCCCCTCCGCGGGCGAGCGCGCGGGCCAGCCGCTGGCCCTCGGCAACACCAATTTCCAGCTCAGCCCGCCCGCCGCCGGCCAGCCCACCGGCACCTTCGTCGGCCAGAAGGTGGCGCAGTTGCGCGACGACCTGCGCCGGCTGCAGGATTCGATCCGCCAGAACAACGACCAGCTCCAGCGCGCCCGTGCCCAGACCGTGCAGAACGCCCAGAGCTACCACACCCAGGTCGGCGCGATTAACGCCCGCCTGCAGGTCGGCACCACCCCGGGCAACCCGATCCTGGTGCAGCAGTGGAACGACGCGCAGCGCCAGCTCGACACCCTGACCAACGACATCGCCACCATGAACGGGCTGTCGAACCGGGTGGCGGGCGATGCCGCCATGTCGGCCTATCTGCTGGAGGCGGTGCGTGCGGCCTATGGGCTTGCCGGCGGCATCGACGAGGATCACCGCCAACTCGCCGTGCTGGAGGACGAGACCAACCGCACCGTGGTGCTGATCGACCGGCTGCTGAACGAGCTGTCGGACGACGTGGCGCGGCAGACCGCCTATATGAACAATGAGCGCAGCAACCTGACCACGCTGTCGCTCGCCATCAAGAACGGCCAGCTCTACGGCCAGTCCCTGGCCAGCCGGGCCTTCCAGGGCGGCAGCCTTGCCAGCCTGTCGCAGGGCGGCGCGTCGAGCGGGCCGGCGGTCTCCGGCGCCCGCCGGCCGCTGGTGGTGATCCGCTTCGACCGCCAGAACCCGGCCTATGAGCAGGCGCTCTACACCGCCGTCAGCCGGGCGCTGGAGCGCCGGCCGGACGCCGCCTTCGATCTCGTGGCGGTGACCCCGCAGCGCGCCGGTGCCGGGCAATCCGCGCTCAACGCCACCAATGCCCGGCGCAATGCCGAATCGGTGCTGCGCACGCTGACCGGCATGGGCCTGCCGCCGGGGCGGGTGAACCTGTCCGCCACCTCCTCCGGCGAGGCGCAGTCGAACGAGGTCCACCTCTACCTGCGCTGACGCCCGCTCTCTGCCCGATCAGGCGCCCGCCGCGATACCGTCGGCGCGCGGGTCGGCCGCGCCCTCGATGCGGCCGTCGGGATGGTGCACCAGCGCGCCGGCGTGGCCCATCACATCGCTGAAGTCCTCGACCCGCTCCACCTTGTGGCCCATGGCGGCCAGCGCCTGGCTGAAGGCCGGCGGAAAGCGCCCCTCCAGGCGCAGCGCCGTGGTGGCCGCCCCCCAGGTGCGCCCCAGGAGCCAGCGCGGCGCGCTCACCGCCTGCTGCAGCGGCTGGTCCGCCACCACATGGCGCCAGAAGATGGCGGCCTGGGTCTGCGGCTGGCCTTCGCCGCCCATGGTGCCGTAGACCATCAGCCGGCCGTCGGCCAGCTCCGCCATCGCCGGGTTCAGGGTGTGGAAGGGCCGCCGCCCGGGGGCGAGGGCGTTGACCGCGCCGGCCTCCAGGCTGAAGGACGAGCCGCGGTTCTGCCACAGGATGCCGGTCTCCGGCAGCACGCAGCCCGAGCCGAACTCCCAGTAGATCGACTGGATGAAGCTGACCGCGCGGCCCTGGCGGTCGATGCACCCCATCCAGATGGTGTCGCCCGGCACCGAGGCGTCGGGCCAGGGCCGGGCATGGTCCAGCGATATCTCCGCCGCCAGCCGGTCGAGCCGGCCGGGGTCGAGCCAGGCAGCGGCCGGCTCGGCCATCCGCTCAGGGTCAGTGACGAAGGCATTGCGCACCCGGAATGCCTGCTTCGTGGCCTCGACCAGGCGATGGACCATGGCCGGCGTCTCCGCCTCCGGCCGCGGCAGGCGGGCCAGCAGGGCGAGGATCATCAGCGATGCCAGCCCCTGGGTTGGCGGCGGCATGTTGTAGAGCGCGGCGCCGAAAGCCCGGACGGACAGCGGCGCCACCACCCGCGCCCGGTAGGCGGCCAGATCCTCGGCCGTCAGCGGGCTGCCGATGGCGGCAAGGTCGGCGGCGATGGCGCGGCCAAGGGCGCCGCGATAGAAGCCTTCCGTGCCTTCCGCGGCGATCGCGCGCAGGCTGGCGGCCAGGGCCGGCTGGTGGAAGCGGGCGCCGGCGTTGGC
>CAZEQG010000283.1:0-4803 GCA_964514295.1 uncultured Alphaproteobacteria bacterium | reverse complement strand
GGCAGGGCCGGGCGGGCGGCGGCCAGCGCGCGCTCGACAAGGTCGGGCAGGGCCGCCGCCAACTCGCCGAACAGCACGTCGATGCGGGCCGCCCGCCCGCCGGGCTCATACTGGTCCAGCAGCGCGTCATAGGGGGCAAGGCCGAGGGCCGCGGCCTTGGCCGCCGCAACCTCCCGCACCAGGTGCAGCACCTCGGCAAGCCGTGGCAGCAGCAGCGCAAAATCGGCGGCCGGGCGGGCCTGCCGCCAGGTCATCTCGCAGGCCGCGCAGGCTTTCGACAGCGCCTCCACCAGCTCGGCCGGCACCGCCGTGGCATGGTGCCAGTCGCGCCGCATCTCGCGCAGGTTCGCCCGCTGCCAGTCCGTCAGCGCCTCACCCTCGGCGGCGGTCAGCAGATCGCCGATCTCCGGCGCGGTCAGCAGCTCGTGCGACAGCACGCTGAGGGCGGCCACCTGCTCGGCCCTGGTGCCGGCCGCCCCGTCGGGCATCAGCGTCGCCCGGTCCCAGCCGAGGATGCCCAGCGCGTCGCCGATCAGCCCGAGGCGCCGGAAGCGCACCTCCAGGGCGGCATAGGCGCTCACGGCCGGCGACGGTGATAGAGCCACCAGATGACGGCGCCGGCGATCGCCAGGCTGAACCAGGTGATGGCGTATTGCAGATGCTCGTTGCGCAGCGCGATCTTCGGATCGGCGCCGATCGGCAGCACCGGCCCGGGCTGGCGCAGGGCATCGATATAGTAGGCCGGCAGCGGGCCGAGGCCGGTGAAGGCACCGATCTCGGCCGCGTCGATCGTGAACCAGAAACCGCGCACCGGCTCGTTGGGCGGGGTGAAATAGCCGCGCACCGCATCGCGGCGGATGATGCCCTCGACCGTCACCAGCCCCTCCGGACGGCTGCCGGGGCGGCGCGCCGGGTCCTTGCGGTCGTCGGGGATCCAGCCGCGGTTCACCAGCACCACCGGGCCGCCCTCCACCGCGAAGGGGGTGACCACATGGAAGCCGTTGGAACCCTTCTCCGTGCGCCCGATCAGCAGGATCTCGTGCTGGTGCAGGAACCGCCCCTCGGCACGCACCCGGCTGTATTCCATGGCGGCGATGTCGATCACCGGCGGCGGGCTGACCGGGGGCGCCACCAGCCGCTGCTCCAGCCGGTCGATCAGCCCCTGCTTCCAGACCAGGCGCTGCACCTGCCAGATGCCGAGCGCGAGGGTGAGCGCCACGGCGAAGGCGGTGATGAGGGTCGGCCAGAACTGCGGCCTGAAGGGCAGGATCACGATGGGTGTTCCGTCGATCGGTGCTTGTATTGCAGGGCCACCAGCGTCGCCTTCAGCGGCCGCAGCAGCAGGATCGCCCCGGCCAGCACCAGCGGCGTCCACAGCACGGCATGCAGCCACAGCGGCGGGGCAGCCGCCGCCTCCAGCCACAGCGCCAGCGGCACCACCAGCGCGCCCAGGATCAGGATCACGAACACCGCCGGCCCGTCGCCGGTGTCATGGGCCGAAAGGTCCAGGTCGCAGACCGGGCAGCGCTCGGCCACCTGCAGCAGCCCGGCGAAAAGCGCCCCTTCCCCGCAGCGCGGGCAGCGGCAGGAAAGCCCGGTGCGGAAAGGCTCCGGCGGGGGGTAGAGCGGCGGCGCGCTCAGCTTCCCCACCAGTAGATGCACACGAACAGGAACAGCCACACCACGTCGACGAAGTGCCAGTACCAGGCCGCCGCCTCGAAGCCGAAATGATGGTCCGGCTTGAAGTGCCCGTTCAGCGCCCGGAAGAAGCACACGGTCAGGAAGATGGTGCCGACGATCACATGGAAGCCATGGAAGCCGGTCGCCATGAAGAAGGTCGAGCTGTAGATGTTGTCGGTGAAGCCGAAGCCGGCATGGCTGTATTCGTATGCCTGGAGCGCGGTGAAGGTCATGCCCAGCAGGATCGTCAGGCCCAGCCCCTGCACCACCCCCTTGCGGTCGCCATGGATCAGCGCGTGGTGGGCCCAGGTCACCGTGGTGCCCGAGCACAGCAGGATCAGCGTGTTGAGGAAGGGCAGATGGAACGGATCGAAGGTGATGGTGCCCTTGGGTGGCCACACGCTGTCGATCGAGGGCATCGGATAGAAGGCGTTGTGGAAGAAGGCCCAGAAGAAGGCGACGAAGAACATCACCTCCGAGGCGATGAACAGGATCATCCCGTAGCGCAGGCCGATCTGCACCACCTTGGAATGATGGCCCTGATGCTCGGCCTCGCGCACCACGTCGCGCCACCAGAAGAACATGGTGGCGACCACCATGGCCATGCCCAGGATCAGCACCACCCAGCCCTTGCCATGCATGCCCATGACGGCGCCGATGGCGGCCACGAAGGCGGCGATCGAGCCGACGAAGGGCCAGGGGCTGGGATCGACCAGGTGGTAGGGGTGCTTGTGCTGGGCGTGGGCGTCGCTCATCGGGAACCTCTGGCTTCTCGATCTGTCAGTTCAGGGTCTGCGGCGCCGGTGCAAGCGCGCTGGTGCGGGCGGCCGCGGCCTTCTGGTCGGGCGCCCGGTGGAAGGTGTAGCTCAGCGTGATCGTGCGCACATCGTCAAGATTGCGGTCGTCCTCGATCGCCGGGTCGACGAAGAAGGACACCGGCATGTCGATCACCTCGCCCGGCTTCAGCACCTGCTCGGTGAAGCAGAAGCACTGCACCTTGGCGAAGTAGATTCCGGCCTTGTGCGGGGTGACGGCGTAGGTCGCCGTGCCCACCACCGGCACCGGGCCGATGTTCTCGGCCCGGAAGAAGCCCAGCCGCTCCTCCCCCACCCTGAGGCTGAGCGAGGGCTGCTCGGCCTTGAAGGACCAGGACAGGCCGGGCGCCACATTGGCATCGAAGCGCACCGTCACCACCCGGCCGCTGCCGGCCGCGCCGCCCGGGGCCGCCTCGGCCCGCTGGGTGGTGCCGCCATAGCCGGTCACCCGGCAGAACAGTTCGTAGAGCGGCACGCTGGCATAGGCGAGGCCGACCATGCCCAGCGCCACCCCGCCGCAGATCGCGGCCAGCCGCCGGTTGCGGGCGGCGAGCGTGGCCATCACTGCCCCCCCATGCGCACGATGGTGACGGCATAGAAGATTGCCACCAGCGCCAGCAGCACCACCAGCAGGGCACGGTTCTGCCGGCGCTTGCGGCGGTGCAGTTCCGAGGGGGCCACCGCAGTCATCCCAGCAGCGCACCGCCCCGGTCCAGCATCAGCATGCCGAAGACCAGGAACAGGTACAAAATGGAGTAGGCGAACAGCCGCTTGGCCGGCCGGTCATCCCTGGCGCGCAGCACCTGCACGGCGAGGCCCACGAAGCAGGCCCCCAGCACCGTCACCACCCCGACATAGGCCGCGCCGGCAAGCCCGGTCAGCCCGGGCAGCACGGCCAGCGGCGCCAGGACCAGCGAATACATCAGGATCTGCCGCCGGGTCTCGCCGTCGCCCGCCACCACCGGCAGCATCGGCACCCCGGCACGCTGGTAATCGCCGCTGCGATAGAGGGCGAGCGCCCAGAAATGCGGCGGCGTCCACAGGAAGATGATGGCGAACAGCAGGGCGCCCTCCCAGGACACCGTGCCGGTCGCCGCCGCCCAGCCGATCATCGGCGGGAAGGCGCCGGCCGCGCCGCCGATCACGATGTTCTGCGGCGTCCGCCGCTTCAGCCAGATGGTGTAGACGAAGACGTAGAAGCCGATCGAGGCGGCCAGCAGGGCGCCCGCCACCAGATTGGCCACCACCGACATCACCACCACCGACATCACCGCCAGGATGCAGCCGAAGGCCAGCGCATCCTCGGCCGCCACCCGCCCGCCGGGGATGGGCCGCGCCCGGGTGCGCAGCATCACCGCGTCGATGTCGCGGTCATACCACATGTTGATGGCACCCGCCGCCCCCGCGGCCACCGCGATGCACAGCACCGCCACCAGGGCGATCAGCGGATGCACGGCCGCCGGCGCCGCCGCGAGGCCGGCCACGCCGGTGAACACCACCAGCGAGACCACCCGCGGCTTCAGCAGGGCAAGGAAGTCGGCGACCCGGGCGGGGCTGGCCTGCCCCGCCGCCGCGCCGCCATCTTCCAGGGTGAGGACGCTGTCGACCACTCAGTGACCCTTCGTCGCCTCGATGCGCGGAATCTCGTCGAAGGAATGGAAGTTCGGCGGCGAGGGCAGCGTCCATTCCAGGGTCGTGGCGCCCTCGCCCCAGGGGTTGTCGGCCGCCTTCGCCCCGCGCAGCAGCGCATGCAGCACGATGAAGCAGAAGAACACCGAGGAGGCAAAGCCGATATAGGAGCCCCAGGAGGCGATCATGTTCCAGCCATGGAAGGCATCCGGATAGTCCGGAATGCGCCGCGGCATGCCCGACAGCCCCAGGAAATGCATCGGGAAGAAGGTGAGGTTCACGCCGATGAAGGTGGTCCAGAAATGAATCTTGGCCGCCGTCTCGTTGTACATCCGCCCGCTCATCTTGCCGAACCAGTAGTAGAACCCGGCAAAGATCGCGAACACCGCCCCCAGCGACAGCACATAGTGGAAATGCGCCACCACGTAGTAGGTGTTGTGCAGGGCAAGGTCCATGCCGGCATTGGCCAGCACCACGCCGGTCACACCGCCGACCGTGAACAGGAAGATGAAGCCGATCGCCCACAGCATCGGCGCCTTGAACTCGATGGATCCGCCCCACATGGTGGCGATCCAGGAGAAGATCTTCACCCCCGTGGGCACCGCGATCACCATCGTGGCGGCGGTGAAATAGGCCCGCGTGTCGACGTCGAGGCCGACCGTATACATGTGGTGCGCCC
>CAZEQG010000282.1:0-4803 GCA_964514295.1 uncultured Alphaproteobacteria bacterium | reverse complement strand
ACCGCCCGGAGCCGCAGGGGCTGTGGCGGCGCGGCGCGGCGGAGCGCTGGGCGGCGGCCGACCTGCGCTTCGAGGCGGCCGAGGATGACGAGAAAGGCGCCTGGAGCACCCGTGCCGGCATGCCGCGCGACTGGAGCGTGCCGTATGAAGGGCTGGCGATCGCCTGCCGCGCCACCTCCTTCCGGCATGTTGGCATCTTTCCCGAGCAGGCGCCGCACTGGGCATGGCTGGCCGAGACCCTGGCCACGGCCCGCCAGCCCAGCGTGCTGAACCTGTTCGGCTATACCGGCGTGGCCAGCCTGGTGGCGGCCCGCGCGGGCGCCAGCGTGACCCATGTCGACGCCTCCAAGAAGGCGATCGCCTGGGCCCGCGAGAACCAGGCGGCGAGCGGGCTGGAGGGGCTGCCGATCCGCTGGATCTGCGACGATGCGAGCGCCTTCGTGGCGCGCGAGGTCAGGCGCGGCCGGCGCTATGATGCCATCATCCTGGACCCGCCGACCTATGGCCGGGGGCCGGGCGGCGAGGTGTGGCGCCTGTTCGAGGACCTGCCGCGCCTGCTCGAAGGCTGCGCCCACCTGCTCGCCGAGCGGCCGCTGTTCGTGCTGCTGTCGGTCTATGCGCTGCGGCTGTCCTTCCTGTCGGTGGCCGAGCTGCTGGCCGATCTCGACCATCCGGCGGCGGCGGCGATCGAGGCAGGCGAGCTGGTGGTGCGGGCGGAGACCGGCGGCCGGCGCTTCGCCACCTCGCTCTATGCCCGCTGGAGCACGCTCGGGTGACCGGCGAGACCCGCCTGGTCACCAGCCCGGCCAACCCCGCGGTGAAGCTGCTGGCGAGCCTGCGCCTGCGCAAGTTCCGCGAGGAGACCGGCCTGTTCCTGGCCGAAGGCGCGCGCACCGCGCTGGAAGGGCTGGCGGCCGGCGCCGTGCCGGCGCAGCTCGCCTATGTGCCGGGAACGGCCGACCGCAAGGCGGTGCAGACGCTGCGCCGGGCCTGCCTGGCGGCCGGCGGCACCTGCCTGGAGGTGACGGCCGACATCCTGGCCCGCATCACCCGCAAGGAGAACCCGCAGACCGTCGTCGCCGCCTACGCCTGGCGCCGCCGCAGCCTGGCCGAGCTGGACCCGGCCGCCGGCGACCTGTTCGTGGCGCTGGACCGGGTGCGCGATCCGGGAAATCTTGGCACCGTCATGCGCACCGCCGATGCGGTGGCGGCGGCCGGGCTGCTGCTGATCGGCGACACCTGCGATCCCTGGTCGGTGGAGGCGGTGCGCGCCAGCATGGGCTCGGTGTTCAACCTGCCGGTGTTTGCCGGCAGCGAGGCGGAGTTCATCGCCCTGGCGGCGCGCTGGCCGGGCCAGGTGGCCGGCACCTCGCCGCGTGCCACCACGCACTACCGAAAGTTCACCTACCGCCCGCCGGTGCTGGCGGTGATGGGCAACGAGCAGGCCGGCATCACCCAGGCCATTGCCGATGCCTGCACGGCGGTGGTCAGCATCCCGATCTTCGGGCGGCCGGACTCCCTGAACCTGGCGGTGGCGACCGGCGTGTTCCTCTACGGCGTGCGGGAGAGCCTGGCCGCCGCGCCTCAGTTCGCCTCGTTCTCCAGCTCGGCATCCCAGTAGAGGAAGTCGACCCAGCTTTCGTGCAGGTAGTTGGGCGGGAAGCCGCGCCCATTCTCCTGCAATTCCCAGGTCGTGGGCTGGTAGGGCCGCTGCATCGGGAACAGCCCGGTCTCGGCCGGCAGCATGTTGCCCTTCTCCAGATTGCAGGCACCGCAGGCGGTGACGACGTTCTCCCAGGTGGTGCGCCCGCCGCGCGAGCGCGGGATCACATGGTCGAAGGTCAGATCATGGGTGGGGAACCGATCGCCGCAATACTGGCAGGTGAAGTGGTCGCGCAGGAACACGTTGAAGCGGGTGAAGGCCGGCCGCCGCGCCGCCGGGATGTAGTGCTTCAGCGAGATCACCGAGGGCAGGCGGATCACCGTGGTCGGCGAATGCACCACCGTGTCGTACTGGCTGACGATGTGCACCCGCTCCATGAACACCGCCTTCAGCGCGTCCTGCCAGGACCACAGCGACAGCGGGAAATAGCTGAGCGGGCGGAAATCCGCATTCAGGACCAGCGCCGGGCAGTCGGTTGGCGATAGCCGCACGATCTCGTCTCCCTGGTCGGGATCAGGGCGGCTCGGCCACCCTGCCTTTGCTCCGCTCAGGGGAATAGTACGGAAAACGCGCGCTGACAACGACTTGCCGCGACGCTGGAGCGTGGTTATGGTGCTCTCTTGCCCCAGATATTGAGGTTACGGTTTCGTGACCATCAACATGAAGCGGTCACGTGGTCAGTACCCGCCGCAGAAAGGCGCCGCCCGCCTGCAGGCCTGCCGGGTCGATCGAATGGGGCAGGCCCGGCCGGGCCAGGGTCTCTACCGCGATGCCCGCTGCGGCAAGCGCGCGTTCGGCCGCCGCCATCATCTGGAAGGGCACCACCTGGTCGGCCGTGCCGTGAACCAGCAGCACCGGCGGCCGGCTGGCCAGATCGGACACATCGGCCCCGACCAGGGCGCCGGAATAGCCGACCACCCCGGCGATCGCGGCCGGGCGGCGCGGCGCCACGTAAAGCGACATCATGGTGCCCTGGCTGAAGCCGACCAGCGCCAGGCGCCCCGGCGGCAGGGAAAAGCGCGCGAGCTGGGCATCGAGATAGGCATCGAGCAGCGGCGCCGCCGCCCTGACCCCGGCCAGCACCCGGCCCGGATCGCGGTCCTGCAGGCTGAACCACTGCCGGCCATAGGGCGCCATGTCGCAGGGAAACGGCGCATGCGGCGACAGGAACTGGGTTTTCGGCAGCAGGCCCGCCCAGTGGGGCGCCAGCTCGATCAGGTCATCGCCATCGGCGCCCAGCCCATGCAGCAGCACCACGAGCGATTCGGGCGCGCCTCCGGCGGCGGGGGGCCGCTCGGGCCCATCAAGCGTCATCAGCATCATGGCCATGGCGTAGCGCGCCACGCGCCCGGCGGCAAGCACCTCCCCCGCGCCGCTTGCGTTCCCGCGCGATTGCCGTCATGAGTGATGCTAAGATGTTGCGATTGCTGCTTGCCCTCCTGCTTTCCGCCGCCCTTGCCGGCCCCGCCGCGGCGAGCGAGCTTTCCGACAAGCTGCGGGCCGTGCTGGACAGCCGGATCCGCCCTTGGCTGTCGGCGCCGGAACTGGTCGAGGCGGTCAAGGCGCAGAACGCCCGCCACGCCAACCTGACCCAGGCCGAGATCGACCGGCTGGACGCGGCCTGGCGGGCCGAGGTGCGGGCCGGTGGCGGGCCGCTGACCGCAAGCGTGCTGGGCAATGCGCTGTCGCAGTTCCTGCGCGCCCGCCAGGGCGAGAACGCGGCCCTGATCGCCGAACTGTTCGTGATGGACGCGGTCGGCCTGAACGTCGGCCAGGCCGTCATCACCACCGACTACTTCCAGGGCGACGAGGCGAAGTGGCAGCGCACCTTCCTTGTCGGCCCCGATGCCGTCTTCGTCGACGAGGTGGAGTTCGACGACAGCGCGAAAGCCTTCCAGGCGCAGATCTCGGCCACCATCGTCGACCCGGCCGACGGCAGGCCGATCGGCGCGATCACCGTCGGCGTGAACGTCGACGCGCTGTAGGGCCCGCCGGCCGGTCACCCGGCGGCGCAGCGGCGCGCGCCCGATCGGCGCGCCGCCGGCCTTCCCGGATCCTCAGCGCCCCTTATCGTCAGTGCAAGGCCCAGGCAGCCCCGGCGTGGCGCAGCTCGGCCGGGCGCAAGAGGGCGCTGGAGGCGACCTGCACGGAGTGCAGCTTGCCATCCAGATTGCGGCTCCAGAAGTCGAGGAACCGGTTCAGCACGGGAAATCGTGGCGCGATGTCCAGTTCCTGCCAGACGAAGCTTTGCAGGAGGCCCGGATGGTCGGGCATGTGATAGAGGATCTGGGCCGTCGTCAGGCGATAGCCCTGCAATTGGCGAGCGATGGCTGAATTGGGTTCTTGCATGACAGGTTGATCTCCTTGCTCGGACGGTTCACCCGCCCGGTCGACACCTCCCATTGCCCAAGCCTGCCATCACGACCCTTGTCTGGCAATAGTTCTGTCAAAAAAATCAAAGCGTTAGCAGCCCACTTCCGAGACTGCTGCCAACACCCTTGACAGGCGGCGGCACGATCCCTAGATGCCTTGGCACTCATTCACGGGGAGTGCTAACACCCCGGCTCTGGGAATCGAGTTCGCCGTTGATGGAGGAGTTGTCATGAAGTTCCGCCCGCTGCACGACCGCGTGGTTGTGCGCCGTCTGGAGTCCGAGGAGAAGACCGCCGGCGGGATCATCATCCCGGACACGGCCAAGGAAAAGCCGATGGAAGGCGAGGTCATCGCCGTTGGCCCCGGCGCCCGTGACGACAAGGGCGCGCTGGTGCCGCTGGATGTGAAGGCCGGCGACCGCGTGCTGTTCGGCAAGTGGTCGGGCACCGAGGTGAAGATCGAGGGCGTCGAGTACCTGATCATGAAGGAGTCCGACATCATGGGCATCCTGGTCAGCGACGCCGTCAGCAAGAAGGCCGCCTGAGGCGCCAGGCCGACGACCCCCCGATATCAGGAGAAGATTGATATGGCTGCGAAGGAAGTTCGCTTTTCCACCGATGCGCGCGAGCGGATGCTGCGCGGCGTCGACATCCTTGCCAATGCGGTGAAGGTCACCCTGGGCCCCAAGGGCCGCAACGTGGTGATCGAGAAGTCCTTCGGCGCGCCGCGCATCACCAAGGACGGCGTGACCGTCGCCAAGGAGATCG
>CAZEQG010000281.1:0-4805 GCA_964514295.1 uncultured Alphaproteobacteria bacterium | reverse complement strand
AGGCCATGTTGTCGAACACGCTCATGTGCGGATAGAGCGCATAGTTCTGGAACACCATGGCGATGTCGCGGTCCTTCGGCTCCAGCGCGTTGACGACGCGCCCGGCGATCGCGATCTCGCCGGCGGTGGTGGTCTCCAGCCCCGCCACCATGCGCAGCAGCGTGGACTTGCCGCAGCCGGAAGGCCCCACCACCACCCCGACCTCGCCATCGGCGATGTCGATGTCGACGCCGTGGATGACGGCGACCTTGCCGAAGGACTTGCGCACGCCGCGAAGCGCCACCTCTGCCATGGCTATTTCTCGCTCTCCACCAGGCCCTTCACGAACAGCCGCTGCATCAGCACCACCACCAGCACCGGCGGCAGCATCGCCAGCATGGTGGTGGCCATCACCACGCCCCATTCCGTCTGCGCATCGGCCATCACCACCATCTTCTTGATGCCGATCACGATGGTATCCATCGACTTGCTGTTGGTGATCAGCAGCGGCCACAGGTACTGGTTCCAGCCATAGATGAACAGGATCACGAACAGGGCCGCGATGTTGGTGACCGACAGCGGCAGCATCACGTCCTTGAAGAAGCGCAAGGGGCCGGCGCCGTCGATCTTGGCGGCCTCCACCAGTTCGGGCGGAATGGTCAGGAAGAACTGGCGGAACAGCAGCGTTGCCGTGGCCGAGGCGATCAGCGGCACGGTCAGCCCGGCGAAGCTGTCGATCATGCCGAGATCGGCCACCACCTTGTAGGTCGGGAAGATGCGCACCTCGACCGGCAGCATCAGGGTGATGAAGATCAGCCAGAAGAACAGCATCCGGCCGGGAAAGCGGAAGAACACCACGGCATAGGCCGAGGTGATGGAGATGACGATTTTGCCGATGGCGATGACCAGCGCCATCACCAGGCTGTTCCACATCATCGCCGCGACCGGCTGGCTCGATGTCCGCGCCGCCCCTTCCGACCAGGCGGCGGCATAGTTCTCGAAGGCGCGGTCGCCCGGCCACAGCGGCATGGCGCCGGTGACGATCTCGGCGGTGTCCCTGGTCGAGGCGACGAAGGTCAGCCACACCGGAAAGGCCAGGATCACCACACCCAGGATCAGCACCAGATGCGCGAACAGCTTCAGCAGCGGGCGGTTCTCGACCATCGCTCAGGTGCTCTCCGGCCGGCGCATCAGTAGTGCACCTTGCGCTCGATGAAGCGGAACTGGATCACCGTGAGCGCGATCACGATCGCCATCAGGATCACCGATTCGGCCGCCGATCCGCCCAGGTCGGTCGCCCCCTGCTTGTAGATGCGGTAGACCAGGATCTCGGTCGACTTGCCGGGGCCGCCGCGGGTGATGGTGTCGATCACGCCGAAACTGTCGAAGAAGGCATGCACCACGTTCACCACCAGAAGGAAGAAGGTGGTGGGCGAGATCAGCGGGAACACGATGGTCCAGAAGCGGCGGCCCGGCCCGGCGCCGTCGATCGCCGCCGCCTCCACCAGCGACTTCGGGATCGCCTGGAGGCCGGCCAGGAAGAACAGGAAATTGTAGGAGATGTACTTCCAGGCCGTGGCCAGGATCACCAGGGTGAGCGCCTGCGGCCCGTTCAGCACGTAGTTCCATTCGATGCCGAGCGCGATCAGCGCCTGCCCGAGCACGCCGACCGAGGGCGCGAACATGAACAGCCACAGCACCCCGGCGATCGCGGGCGCGATGGCATAGGGCCAGATCAGCAGCGTCTTGTAGGCGCCCGCACCCTTGATGTGGGCGTCGGCCATCACCGCCAGGGCCAGCGCGATTGCCATCGACAGCAGGGTGACGGCGGCGCTGAAGAACAGGGTCAGCCAGAAGGCGCTGAGATAGGCCCGGTCGCCAAGTACGGCGCGGAAATTCTCCAGCCCCGCGAACTCGACGTTGAGCCCGAAGGCGTCCTGCAGCAGCAGCGACTGGTAGAGCGCCTGGCCGGCCGGCCAGAAGAAGAACACCGCCGTCACCGCAAGCTGCGGCGCCAGCAGCAGATAGGGCAGCAGCCGGTCGTGGAAGACGACGCCGGTCACGTCCGCTCACCGATGGGCGGCCGCCATGCCCCGCCCCATCTGGCCGCACGGGGCGGCAAGGGGGCGGGGCCGGTGGCCATGCCCGTGGTCCGCGGACTAGCGGCTGACCGTGCGCTCAAAGGCGCGCAGCACCTGGTTGCCGCGCTCCACCGCCGCGTCGAGGGCGGCCTTGGCGGACTTCTGGCCGGAGAAGGCGGCCTCCAGCTCCTCGGCCCACATGTCGCGGATCTGCACCAGATTGCCCAGGCGCAGGCCGCGGCTGTTCTCGGTCGGCGGCTTGTTGTCGAGCTGGCGCAGCGGCACGTCGCGGCCGGGGTTCTTCTCGTAGAAGCCCGAGGCCCGGGTCTTGGCATAGGCCGCCTTGGTGATAGGCAGATAGCCGGTCACCGTGTGCAGGTCGACCTGCAAATCGGTATCGGACAGGAAGGTGAAGAACTTGGCGACGCCCTTGTACTCCTCGGCCTTCTTGCCGCCCATCACCCACAGGCTGGCGCCACCGATGATCGAGTTCTGCGGGGCGCCGGCGACATCGGGATAGTAGGGCAGCGGCATCATGCCGAACTCGAACTTCGCATTGGCCTTCAGGTTGCCATAGAAGGCCGAGCTGGTCTGGATCATGCCGCAGTCGCCGGCCACGAAGCGACCTTCGGGCTGGGTGGTGCGGCCGGAATAGTCGAAGGTCTTGTCCTTCTGGGCATTGGCCAGCGCCTCGACATGGCGGACATGCAGCGGGCTGTTGATCTTCAGCTCGGCATCGAAGCCGTCGAGCCCGTTGGCCTTGGTTGCCAGCGGCACATTGTGCCAGGCGCTGAACTGCTCAAGCTGGGTCCAGGTGATCCAGCCGGCGGTGAAGCCGCAGGCCGCCCCCGCCTCGCGCACCTTCTTGGCGGCGGCGAAGTATTCGGGCCAGGTTGCCGGCCCCTTCTCGGGATCGAGGCCGGCCTTCTTGAACAGGTCCTTGTTCCAGAAGGTGATGGCCGAGGAGCTGTTGAAGGGCATCGACAGCATCTTGCCGTCGACCGTGGAGTAGTAGCCGGTGATGGCCGGCAGATAGGCATTCGAATCGAAGCTTTCGCCGGCTTCGGCCATCAGCTCGTGGACCGGCTTCACCGCCCCCTTCGCCCCCATCATGGTGGCGGTGCCGACCTCGAACACCTGCATGATGTGCGGGGCGTTGCCGGCGCGGAAGGCGGCGATGCCGGCCTGCATGGTCTCGGCATAGCTGCCCTTGTAGGCGGGCACCACCTTGTAGGCGCTCTGCGACTTGTTGAAGTCGGCGGCGATCTGGTCGATGCGCTGGTTGTTCACGCCGGTCATGGCGTGCCACCACTGGATCTCGATCTGCGCCTGCGCGGCGCCGGCCAGCGCCATGAGGCTGGCCGAGGCGGCCAGCACGGAAAGGCTGAGCTTCATGACAGACATCCTCCCAGGGTCCGGGGTCGTGCGCAGCGCTTAGCGCCGCCCCGTTGATCGTTGATGACGGCAGCGTGACGAGAATATTGCAGGGCTGTCAAGCGCCGGCCCGGCGCGCCACATTGGCCGCAACCCCCGGATGGAGCGGCCGGCGGCGGGGCGCCATGATGGCCGCCGCAACAGTGGAGGAAGCAATGCTCGACGGCACCGTTCTGGACGACGCCCGCTGGCAGGCCGTGGCGGCGCGCGACAAGTCGGCCGAGGGGCGCTTCGTGATGGCCGTGCGCACCACCGGCATCTTCTGCAAGCCGGGCTGCCCGGCCCGGCTGCCCAAGCGCGAGAACGTGATCTTCTTCGCCACCCCGGCGGAGGCGCGGGCGGCGGGCTTCCGGCCCTGCCTGCGCTGCAAGCCCGACGCTGCCGGGCGGGACGGCCAGGTCGGCGCGGTCGGGCGCGCCTGCCGCATCCTGGACGAGGCGGAGGAGGCGCCGACCCTGGAGGCCCTTGGCCGCGCGGTCGGCGTCAGCCCCTTCCACCTCCAGCGCCTGTTCAAGAAGCATCTCGGCATCAGCCCGCGGGAGTATGTCGACGCCCGCCGCACGCAGCGCCTGAAGACCGCGCTGCACGATGGCGAGCCGGTGGCCGAGGCGGTGTTCGGGGCCGGCTACGGCTCCACCAGCCGGGTCTATGGCGATGGCGCGGCCGCCCGCCTCGGCATGACGCCGGCAGCCTATCGCCGGGGCGGGGCGGGCGAGGCGATCTTCTGGTCGGTGTCGGCCACGCCGCTGGGGCCGATGGCGGTGGCGGCGACCGAGCGGGGCCTGTGCTTCCTCGGCTTCACCGATGATCCGGCCGATGGCGAACGGGCGGTGCGCGAGGAGTTTCCGGCCGCCGCGCTGCAGCGCGACGACGGCGTGCTGAAAGGGGCGGTCGATGCGGTGGTGGCCTATCTGGAAGGCCGCGGCGGCCATCCCGACCTGCCGCTCGACACCCGCGCCACCGCCTTCCAGCGCCAGGTCTGGCAGCACCTCCAGACCATCCCCCTGGGCGAGACCAGCACCTACAGCCGGATCGCTGCCGCCCTCGGCAATCCGCGGGCGGTGCGGGCCGTGGCGCGGGCCTGCGCCACCAACCCGGTCTCCGTGGTGGTGCCCTGCCACCGGGTGCTGCGCGAGGATGGCTCGCTGGCCGGCTACCGCTGGGGGCTGGAGCGCAAGCGCGCCCTGCTCGACCGCGAGGCCGGCGACTGAGCCACCCTCCCGCCGCCCGCCCCCGCGTGGTGCGGCGCCTCATGGTTCGACGGGCTCACCATGAGGCGACTGGGGGGACGGTGTTCTTTGTTGAAGCTGC
>CAZEQG010000280.1:0-4841 GCA_964514295.1 uncultured Alphaproteobacteria bacterium | reverse complement strand
GCTGGTGCTGCGAGAGAGGATTGAACTCTCGACCTCACCCTTACCAAGGGTGTGCTCTACCACTGAGCTACCGCAGCGATCCGGCGCGAGGGGGCGGAAACTGCCACAAGGGCGGTGGGCGTGCAAGCCCGTCGCGACGGCGGTCGGGATGGTGCCGCGCCGGGCCGGCGCCGTGCTGCTGCCGTGCCGCTGCCGCTCCTTCCCAGGCACCCCTTCCCCGGTGCGGTCGGCTGCAATAGTGTCGTGGCCGGGTGGGGTTGCAGCGGGTCGGCGGTCATGGTCCGGGTGGGGGTGGCGTTCTTCGCCTCCGGGTTTGCCGCGCTTGTGTTCCAGATCGTCTGGCAGCGCATGCTCGGCATGTTCGCGGGGTCCGACACGGTCAGCGCGGCCCTGGTGGTGGGCGCCTTCCTGCTGGGCCTGGGGCTTGGCAGCCTGGTCGGCGCCATGGTTGCCGACCGGCTGTCGCCGCGCCGGGCACTGTACGGCTTTGCCCTGTGCGAGGTGGGCGTCGCCGCCTTCGCGCTGCAGAGCGAACTGTTCCTCTATGACTACATGGTGGGCGAGCTTGGCGCGCAGGTCACGCACAGCCTGGCGGTCTTTGCCCTGTGCTTTGCCGGGCTGCTGCTGCCGACCCTGCTGATGGGAGCCTCGCTGCCGCTGCTGTCGCGGGCCGTCGTACGCTCTCTGGAAACGGCGGCGCGGCGGATCGGCTGGCTCTACGGGCTGAACACGCTGGGGGCCGGCATCGGGGCGCTGACCGCCGGCTGGCTGATCATAGGCTGGGTCGGTTATGTCGGGGCCATCCACGTTGCGGTTGCCTGCAACCTGCTGGCGGCGGGGCTGGTGCTGTGGCTGGCCTTTTCGGCCGAGGCGCAGGCCCCGCCGGAGGCGGCCGGTGCGGGCCTTGCCGCGGCGGCCCGGCCGGGAATGGCAGAGGCCGCCGGCAAGGGGCACGGCTCGCTGCTGTTCTGGTGCCTGCTGGTGTTCCTGTCGGGCTATGTGATCGTCGCCATGGAGATCGTCTGGCTGCGCCTGCTGGGCCAGATCGGCCACTATCACGCCTATCTGTTCGCCACCATCCTTGGCACCTTCCTGATCGCCGACGGCCTTGGCATGGCGGTCGGCTCGCGCCTGGTCGGGCGCAGCCCCGATCCGCGCCCGATGTTCTTCCTGCTGCAGTCGGGCGGCTTCCTTTCCGCCCTGGCGCTGCTGCTGGTGCTGTTCGCGCTGCTGGAACGGCCGCCGCTGGAAGAAGTGCTGTCGGTCGACGGCTTCCGCTTCTTCGGCCGGCAGCTGGCGGCGATGGTGGCGATCGTGGTGCTGGTGGTGGCCCCGCCTTCCTTCCTGATCGGCATGACCTTTCCCTATGCCCAGCGCGCGGTGCAGCGCGACCTGTCGCAGATCGGCGCCAGGGTGGGCTGGGTGCAGCTTGCCAACATCGCCGGCAATGCCCTCGGCGCGGTGCTGACCGGGCTTGCCAGCCTGCACCTGATCGGCACCGCCGGCACACTCGCCCTGCTGGCGGTAATCTCTCTGGGCTTGGCCCTTGCCTGGCTGCTCACCGGCGGGCGCCGCCAGGCCAGCGCCAGCCGGACGGTGCTGGCCGGCGTGGCGGCGGCGCTGGTGCTGCTGCTGCCGCTCACCCCGGGCAATGCCGGGCTGTGGTCGCGCCTGCACCAGACCCGCCCCGACCACCGTGTCCACTGGTCGGAGGACCGTTCCGGCGTGGTCCTGTTCCGCGGCAACCGGGACGGCCATGGACCGATGTTCGTGCAGGGCTTCTCGCAGGGCCACCTTCCCTTCCTGCCGATCCACATGCTGCTGGGATCGGTCGGCGCGCTGATCCATCCGGCCCCGGAAAAGGCGCTGGTGATCGGCGTGGGCAGCGGCGGCACCCCGTTTGCGGCCGGGGTCAATCCCGCCATCCGCGACATCCAGGCGATCGAGCTGATCCAGCCGGTCTATGATGTGCTGCGCGGCATCGCCGCCGACCGCCCCGACGGCGCCATCGCCCGGCTGTTCGCCGACCCGCGCTACCGGCTGGCCTATGGCGACGGCCGGCGGGCGGTGTTCCAGACGCGCGAGCAGTACGACGTGATCCAGGCCGACGCGATCCTGCCGGAATCCTCGCACAGCGGCCTGCTCTACTCGCGCCAGTTCATGGCCCAGGTGCTGGAGCGGCTGAAGCCCGGCGGCCTGTTCGTGCAATGGGCCCCCTCGGCCCGCGTGACCGAGACCTTCCTGGCCGCCTTTCCCTATGTGGTGCTGCTGCGGCCGGGCTCCATCCTGATCGGCAGCAACCGGCCGATCGCCTTCGACGCCGAGGCGCTGCGCGCCCGGCTGGCCGCCCCCGAGGCGCGGGCCTGGCTGGGGCTGAGCGGCACCGATCCGGCCCGCCTCGACGACATCTTCGCCCAGCCCCCCTACTACTGGACCCCGGAGACGCCGCGGCGCCTCGGCGACATCCTGACCGACACCTTCCCGCGGGACGAGTTCTACCTGACCCGCCGGCCGCGCGCCGGCACCGATGTGCCGCCGCCCTAGCCGTCACCGCCAGCAAGGCTGTCCCCGGCAACGCTCCCTTCGGGCACGGCGACCCCCCGCGCCAGCAGCTTGGCCCAGCAATCCTCGGCATCCTCGGCATAGTCGAACAGGCGGCAGTCGGCCTCGTCGATCATGCCGGCCTCCAGCAGCGCATCAAAGTTCACGACCGAGCGCCAGTAGTCCTGATCGAACAGCATCACCGGGATCGGCGGCGACTTCTCCGTCTGGCGCAGCGTGAGGATCTCGAACAGCTCGTCGAAGGTGCCGAAGCCGCCCGGAAACACCACCAGCGCCCGCGCCCGCATGGCCAGATGCATCTTGCGCATGGCGAAATAGTGGAAGCGGAAGGTCAGGGCCGGGGTGGTGTAGGGGTTGGGCTGCTGCTCCTGCGGCAGGGTGATGTTGAAGCCGATGCTGGGGGCGCCGGCATCGTGGGCGCCGCGATTGGCGGCCTCCATCAGCCCAGGCCCGCCGCCCGTCGCGATCACATTGTCGCGCTTGCCGCCGTCATGCAGCAGCGCCCCGCCGCGCCGCGAGACGATCTCGCCGAAGCGCCGCGCCTGGCCATACCAGAAGGGCTGCCGGCCCGGCCCGTCCTCGCGCGCCCGGGCGCTGCCGAAGACCACCACGGTCGAGCGCACGCCCCAGGCGCGCAGCGCCTCCTCCGCCTTGGCATATTCAAGGAGGAAGCGCACGCCGCGCATGGAATCGCCGAGGATGAAGTCCTGGTCCAAAGCCGGCAGACGATACGCGCTCGAGCGGCGCTGGGCCAGATTGCCTGGTGTCGGCTCGGTCATCGCGGGGCTCCTGCGTCGCGGGATCGGGTCTGCCTTCTCAGCACAGGGCGCCGGCATCGGCAACCGCGGCAGCCGGACAGGTAGGCAGCCGTGCCCCGGGGCGGCTAAGCTGCCGGCCGTGCCACTTGCCCGGGAAGCGCCGCGATGAGCGTCAGACTGCATTTCCATGGTGCCGCCGGCTGCGTCACCGGGGCCTGCTTCCGGGTCACCAGCGAGGCCGCGGAGGTGCTGGTCGACTGCGGCCTGTTCCAGGGATCAAAGACCCTGAAGGAGCTGAACTACCAGCCCTTCCCCTTCGCCCCGCGGCAGCTCGACGCGGTGCTGCTGACGCATGCGCATATCGACCATTCCGGCCAGATTCCGCGCCTGCACCGTGCCGGCTTCGATGGCGAGGTGTTCGCCACCCCGGCCACGCGCGAGCTGTGCGCCGTGCTGCTGCCCGATGCCGGCGGCATCCAGGAGGCGGAGGTCGAGCAGCTCAACCGCCGCCAGCAGCGGCGCGGCCGGGCGACGGTGACGCCGATCTACACCCGCGCCGACGCCGAAGCCTGCATGGCGGCCTTCCGCGCCGTGCCGCTGGGCGACTGGGTGGCGGTGGCGGCCGGGATGCGGGCGCGCTGGTGGAATGCCGGGCACATCCTGGGCTCGGCCTCGATCGAGCTGGAGGTGGAGCGGCCGGGCGGCGAGGCGCTGCGCCTGTGCTTTTCCGGCGACATCGGCCCGGGCGACCGCGATTTCGCCGCCGATCCCGAGGGGCCGGCCGATCTCGACCACGTGATCGTGGAGGCGACCTATGGCGGCAGCGAGCGGCCGTCGCTCGACCGCGGCAGCAGGCGGGCGCTGCTGGCCCGCGAGGTGACGGCGGCACATGCCGCCGGCGGGCCGCTGGTGATCCCGGCCTTCGCGGTCGAGCGCACGCAGGAACTGCTGGTCGACCTGCTGGCCATCATGGATGAAGGGCTCGCCCCCGACTGCCACATCTATCTCGACTCGCCGCTGGCGATCCGGGCCAGCGAGGTGTTCCTGCGCCAGGGTGGCAGCTCGGGCGGCGGCGCCAATCCCTTTTCCGCCCTTGCCGGCCGGCGGCACCTGCGCACCACCGAGAGCGTCGATGAAAGCCGCAGCCTGGAGCGGCTGCGCGGCTGGCACATCATCATGGCGGGCAGCGGCATGTGCGATGCCGGGCGCATCCGCCACCACCTGAAGCGCCTGCTGTGGCGGCCCGAGGCGACGGTGCTGCTGTCCGGCTTCCAGGCCATCGGCACGCTCGGCCGGCTGCTGCAGGACGGCGCCCGGCAGGTGAAGATCCAGGGCGAGGATGTGCGCGTGCGCGCCCGCATCCGCGCGCTCGACGTCTATTCCGGCCATGCCGATGCCGCCGGGCTGGCGGCCTGGGTGGCGGCACGCGGCCGCATCGCCGGCAACATCTTCATCACCCATGGCGAGCCGGACAGCGCCCGCGCCCTGGCCGCCCACCTGGCGCAGGAGGGGCGCGACCCC
>CAZEQG010000279.1:0-4845 GCA_964514295.1 uncultured Alphaproteobacteria bacterium | reverse complement strand
CCGGATCCGCCGCCGCCAGCCGCACGCTGGCGCCGGCAGCCACGGCCGTGGCGGCGATCGGCGCGGCTGCGGCATCGGAAAATCCGGCCAGCACCAGTGCCAGCGGGGCCAGATCAGCCGTGGGCGGCGCCGCGCCTTCGGCCGGATGCAGGGCGAGCCTGGCCCAGAAGCGCGACCCTTCGCCCGGCGTGCTGTCGACCCCGATCTCGCCGCCCATCAACTCGACCAGGCGGCGGCTGATCGCCAGCCCCAGCCCGGTTCCCCCGAAGCGCCGGGAGGTTGAGCCGTCGGCCTGCTGGAAGGGCTGGAACAGCCGGCCCCGCTGCTCGTCGGTCATGCCGATGCCGGTGTCGCGCACCTCCAGCAGCAGGCCGCCATCGGCCAGCCGGGCGGACACCTTGACATGGCCATGCTCGGTGAACTTCACGGCATTCCCGGCAAGGTTCAGCAGCACCTGGCGGATGCGCGAGGGATCGCCCAGCAGCGGCTCGGGCAGCGCCGGATCGATCTCGACGATCAGCTCGATGCCCTGGTCCTCGGCGCGCACGGCCAGCAGCTCGGCCACATCGTCGATCGTCGCCTCGAGCGAATAGGGCACATGCTCGATGTCGAGCTTGCCCGATTCGATCTTCGAGAAGTCCAGGATGTCGTTGATGATCGCCAGCAGCGCGCCGGCCGACTGGCGGATCACCCGGCTCATCGAGCGCTGCTCGGAGCTCAGCTCGGTCTCGTCCAGGATCTCGGCCATCGACATCACGCCGTTCATCGGCGTGCGGATCTCGTGGCTCATGGTGGCCAGGAACATGGCCTTGGCGCGGGTTGCCGCCTCCGCCTCCTCCTTCGCCGCCTTCAGGGCCAGGGCCTGGTCGCGGAACACCGCCAGCGCGCGCGCCATGTCGCCGATCTCGTCGCGCCGCTCCAGGCCGCCGATCGCCCGGTCGAGATCGCCGGCCGCCAGCGCCCGCATCGTCTGCGTCGTCGCGCCCAGCGGCCGCAACGCCGCCCACAGCACATAGCCGGCCACGAACAGCGCCAGGACCGCCGCCACGAGGCAGACGGCGATCAGCACATCCATGGTCCAGTCGAGGAAATACTCCGCCCGGTCCAGCCGCACCGCGAGGTTCGACAGCGCGACCGAGGTCATGGTGTCGGCCACCTGCGCCAGCGGCTCGACGCCGAAGCGCACATCGCGCTCCAGCATCTCGTAGAGGCGGGTGTAATCGCCGATGCGGAGCTGCTCCAGCATGGCCGAGATGGTGCGGTCGGCCAGACGGTGGATGCTGGCAAAGCCGCTGGCGTCGCCGGCGGAGACCGCGGCGAGGCGGTCGCGGATGCGCTGCGCGGCCTGCCGTCCCTCGGCGAGCGCCAGCACCACCACCGCATCCGCCGCCGGCGCCTGGCCCGGATCGCGCCAGGCCCGTTCGAGCGCCCGCACCGAGGTGCCGGCATAGACCTCCGACACCTGGGCGAAGTCCTGGAGCTGCGCGATGTTCCGGTCGACGATCTCGTCCATCAGCCGGGCCATGATCGCGCCACGCAGCAGCGCCAGCGCCGCAATGCCGACGATCATCAGGCAGAGCACTGCGATGGCGCCGAAGATCTTTGCCTTCAGGCTCATGGTCCCACAGCGCTACCGCAGGCGCGGGGCGGTGGCAATCATCCCTCCGGATGCGGTGCCGCAGGGGACCAGCCCGGCACCGGCCAGGCCGGCCCCCGCCGCAGCGCTAGCGGGCGGCGATGGCGGCGATCTCCACGCTGTACTGGGTGCCGGCCAGCTTCGCTTCGACCGTGGCCCGGGCCGGGGTGTTGCCGGGGGAAACCCAGGCATCCCACACCGCGTTCATCTCGGCAAAGCTGCGGATGTCGGTCAGCCAGATGCTGGCCGACAGCAGCTTCGACTTGTCGGTGCCGGCCTTGGCCAGCAGCCCGTCGATGATCGACAGGATCTCCTTCGTCTGCTCGGCGACCGACTTGCCGGCCGCCTCCTTGGCCACCTGGCCGGCCAGGTAGACGGTGTTGCCGTGGATCACGGCGCCGCTCATGCGCGGGCCGGCATCGATACGCTCAATCGACATGGCGATTATCTCCCGGGGAAAATTCTGGTTTCGGAGGGCCGGAGCATAGGAAGAGGGCCGCACCGGGCGCAAGCCAAAGCACCTGTCACGCCGGTGCCACAATTCGCTAACATGGCGCCGGCATCCTCACCGCGCACGGCATTCCTGGAGGTACCCCCATGCCCACGCTCACACGGCGCGCCCTCGCCGCCGCCTTCGCCGGACTGATGGCCGCGGCCCTGCCGCTGGCCGCCCTGACCCCGGCCGCCCTGGCGCAATCCGCCGCGCCGACCCGGATCACCCTGATCCACTTCAACGACACCGACCAGATGCTGCCACGCGACGGCTCGGGCGGCGTCGCCCCGGCGATGACGCTGATCCGCAAGCTGCGCGCGGAAAATCCCAACAGCATCCTCACCTTCGGCGGCGACATGTTCTCGCCCTCGCTGATGAGCGGCTTCGACAAGGGCGCCCACATGGTGGCGCTGACCGCGGCCATGGGCGTCGAGGTGGCGGTGCTGGGCAACCACGAGTTCGACTTCGGCCCCGACAACACCAAGGCACGGCTGAAGGAATCCAAGTATCCCTGGCTCGGCGCCAATGTGCTGCAGCACGGCCAGCCCTTCGAGGGTGTTGCCCCCTCCTTCATCCGCGAGGTCGCCGGCTTCAAGCTGGGCTTCTTCGGCGTGGTCACCGAAAAGGCGGTCGACACCACCTCGGCCGGTCCGACCGTCACCTTCCAGGCCCCGATCGAGATCGCCCGGCGCGAGGCCAAGGCGCTGAAGGCGCAGGGGGCCGATCTGGTGATCGGGCTCTGCCATCTGGAATACACGACCGAGATCTCGATGCTGCAGCAGGTGCCCGAGATCGACGTCTGCCTGTCGGGCGACGACCATATCGGCTTCACCTTCTTCAACGGCCGCCAGCTCGCGCTGGAGGCGGCCTCCAACCTGACCCATCTGGGCGTCGTCGACCTGCATGTCAGCCGGGTGAAGAGCGGCAACACCGAGCGCGTGGTCTGGCGGCCGGAAACCCGGCTGATCTCCACTGCCGGCGTCGCCCCCGATGCCGAGATGGCCGCCCTGGTGAAGACCTACACCGACCAGCTCGACGCCTCGCTGAACGTCGAGATCGGCACCGCCGCGGTCGAGCTCGATTCCCGCCGGGCCACGGTGCGCACGCGCGAGGCGGCCTTCGCGAACCTTCTGGCCGATGCCATGCGCCTGTCGACCGGCGCCGACATCGCCATCACCAATGGCGGCGGCATCCGCGCCGACAAGCTCTACCCCGCCGGCCACAGGTTCACCCGGCGCGACATCCTGGCCGAGCTGCCCTTCGGCAACCTGACGATCATGCTCCAGCTCACCGGCGCACAGGTGAAGGCGGCGCTGGAGAACGGCGTCAGCCAGGTGGAGGAGGCAGCCGGGCGCTTCCCGCAGGTCTCCGGCATCACCTTCGAATATGATCCGAAGCTGCCGCGCGGCCAGCGCGTGACCGCCGCCACCGTCGCCGGCAAGCCGCTGGACCCCGCCGCCACCTACAAGCTTGCCACCAACGACTTCATGGCCCGCGGCGGCGACGGCTATGTCAGCTTCCGCGACGCGCCGCGCCTGATCGACGACAAGGCCGCCCGCCTGATGGCGACCACGCTGATGGACCACATCGAGAAGCTGAAGACGGTCGACGCCAAGGAAGAAGGGCGCATCCTGCGCAAGTAGCCGCCACCCGGAAACGGCGCTGGGGGAAGGGGTTCACACTTGCGTGAACCCCTTTTCTTCGCCCCGGAGCTGCCGCAAATCGGCCCCGCTATGCGGGGCCGCGAACTGGGATTCGCGCATCGGGAGGATTTCATGCTCGACGACGTGAAAATGGTGATGCCGCAGACCGACTTCAGCCGGCGCGGCTTCGTGATGACCTCGCTGGCCGTCGGCTTTGCCGTATCGGTCCAGCCGGTCGAGGCGCAGACGATGATCGTGACCCCGGCCGACGGGCTGACGGCGGGCGAGGTGAAGATCAAGCTGCGCGACGGCGAGATGCCGGCCTACCGCGCCCAGCCCGCCGGCGGCACCGGCTTGCCCGTGGTGCTGGTGGTGCAGGAAATCTTCGGGGTGCACGAGCACATCAAGGATGTCTGCCGCCGCTTCGCCAAGCTCGGCTACCTGGCGGTGGCGCCGGAGCTCTATGCCCGCCAGGGCGACGTCAGCAAGATGACGAGCTTCGACCAGATCCGCCCGATCGTCGCCGCCGTGCCGGACGAGCAGGTGATGAAGGACCTGGACGAGGTGGCGGCCTGGGCGCGGGCCAATGGCGGCAGCGACAGGCTGGGCATCACCGGCTTCTGCTGGGGCGGCCGGGTGGTCCATCTCTACGCCGCGCACAACCCGAACCTGACCGCCGGCGTCGCCTGGTACGGCCGGGTCGAGGGCGCGCCCACGCCGCTGCAGCCGCAGAACCCGATCGACGTGGTGGCCAAGATCAAGGCGCCGATCCTGGGACTCTATGGCGGGGCCGATGCCGGCATCCCCAATGACGGGGTCAACCGCTTCTTCGCCGCGCTGAAGGCCGCCGGCAACACCAAGTCGGAACTGGTGCTCTACCCCGACACCCCGCACGCCTTCCATGCCGACTACCGCCCCAGCTACCGCAAGGAGCAGGCCGAGGATGGCTGGAAGCGCGCGGTCGCCTGGTTCAAGGCCCACGGCGTCTGAGCTGCGGGGCACCGCCGGCCGCGATGGCCCCGCCCCCGACCCCTCCCTCCACCCGGGAGGAGGGGCGGGGCCACTGGCCAGCC
>CAZEQG010000278.1:0-4855 GCA_964514295.1 uncultured Alphaproteobacteria bacterium | reverse complement strand
CGCCTCGACGGCGGCGGCGATCTCGGCCTCGGCCGCGGCCACCACCACCGGGCCGATCGCGGCCGCCACGGCCCGGCGCCAGACATGCACGATCATCGGGCTGCCGGCGATATCGGCCAGCGGCTTGCCCGGCAGGCGCTGGCTGCCCATGCGGGCGGGGATGATCAGGATCGGCGTCACCGGTGCGGGGCCCTTCGCGAAGCGGGGGCGGACGATATAGCACACCCGGCGCCCGGCAAGGCGGAATCGACATGGCCGAAAGCCTCGACTATGGTGCGCGCCAGACCAGAAGCATCAAGGTTCGGGACAGCGATGGATTCCTTCGAGCTGAACAAGATCGCCGGCGCCGTGCTGATGGCGGGCATCCTCGTCATGGCCAGCGGCATGATCGCCGAGGGCCTGGTGCATCCCAAGACGCCGGCCCAGCCGGGCTATGCCGTGGCCAAGCCGGAAGGCACGCAGACCGCCGCCGCCCCGGCCGCGGCCGAGGCGCTGGAGCCGGTCGGCGCCCTGCTGGCCTCAGCCGACATCGAGGCCGGCAAGAACGTGGCCCGGCGCTGCACCGCCTGCCACACCTTCGAGAAGGGCGGCCCCAACCGCGTCGGCCCCAATCTGTGGAATGTGGTCGGCCATACCAGGGCGCATGCGGACGGCTTCGCCTATTCGCCGACCCTGGCCGGGCAGAAGGGTCAGAACTGGGACTACGAGGCGCTGAACGCCTTCCTGCACAATCCAAAGGCCGTGGTGCCGGGCACCAAGATGGCGTTTGCCGGCCTGGCCAAGACCAAGGACCGGGCGGACCTGATCGCCTATCTTCGCTCGCTGAGCGATTCCCCGCAGCCGCTGCCCTAGCCGCGTGACGGAGGCGGTTCCCGGCGCGCTCATCGGCTTCATCCACCGCCTGGCGGATGCCGCCGGCGCGGTGATCCGGCCCTATTTTCGCAGCGGCCTGGTGGCCGATGACAAGGCCGACGAAAGCCCGGTGACGCGCGCCGACCGCGAGGCGGAGGCGGCGATCCGGGCGCTGATCGCCGACGCCTATCCCGACCACGCCATCATCGGCGAGGAGCACGGCATCACCAATGACGGGGCCGAGCTGACCTGGGTGATCGACCCGATCGACGGCACCAAGGCCTTCCTGTGCGGCAAGCCGATGTTCGGCACGCTGATCGCCCTGATGCGCGGCGGCCGGCCGGTGCTGGGGCTGATCGACCAGCCGATCACCGGCGAGCGCTGGGTCGGCGGCGACGGCTGGCCGACCCAGTGGAACGGCCGGCCGGTCGGCGTGCGCGGCTGTCCCGGGCTGGAGCGGGCGATCCTTGCCGCGACCTCGCCGGCGCAGTTCAGTGGCGCCGATGCCGCCGCCTTCGCCGGGCTGTCGCAGCGCTGCAAGCTGACCCATTGGGGCGGCGACTGCTACAACTATGCCCTGCTAGCCAGCGGCCAGATCGACCTGGTGCTGGAAACGCCGCTGCAGATCTATGACTGGGCCGCCCTGGTGCCGGTGATCGAGCAGGCCGGCGGCGTCATCACCGACTGGCACGGCCGGGCGCTGCGGCGCGGCCATGTCGGCCGGGTCCTGGCGGCCGGGGATGCCGCCCGCCATGCCGAGGCGCTGGCCATCGTGGCGCCGCATCTGTAGTCCCCCCGATCGGCCGGATTCGTGCCGATCCGCCTGGAAATCGCCTGAATCCGGGGTAACCTCTTGCCGGACATCCAGGAGGGACCCGATGCGACTGGCCGCGACGCTTGCGATCCTGCTTCCGCTGCTGCCGGCCGCCGCTGCCGCCCAGTCGGTGACGGCGCACGGCTTTGCCATGCATGGGGCGCTGAAGTACCCGCCGGAGGCCGCGCATCTCGACTATGTGAACCCGGCGGCGCCGAAGGGCGGGGCGGTGGTGCTGGCGGCGATCGGCACCTATGACAGCCTGAACCCCTATATCCTGAAGGGCGTGTCGGCGGCCGGCCTGTCGCTCACCCATTCCGCCCTCAGCTTCAGCCCCGCCGACGAGGCGTTCAGCGAGTATGGCGAGGTCGCGGCCTCGATCGAGATGCCGGAGGATCGCTCCTGGGTTGCCTTCCGCCTGCGCCCGGAAGCCCGCTTCCATGATGGCCGGCCGATGACGGTCGAGGACGTGATCTGGACCTTCGAGACGCTGAAGAAGGACGGCGCCCCCTTCTATCGCGCCTATTACGCCGATGTGGTGAAGGCCGAGAAGACGGGCGAGCGCACGGTGCGCTTCAGCTTCGCCGTCGCCGGCAACCGAGAGCTGCCGCTGATCGTCGGCCAGATGCCGGTATTGCCGAAGCACTACTGGGAGGGGAAGGACTTCACCCGCACCACGCTGGACGCGCCGCTGGGCAGCGGGCCCTACCGCATCGCCGCGGTCGATCCCGGCCGCTCCATCACCTTCCGCCGCGATCCCGACTGGTGGGGCAAGGACCTGTGGTTCAACCGCGGCCGCTACAATTACGAGACCATCCGCTTCGACTACTACCGCGACCCCACCGTGTCGCTGGAGGCGTTCAAGGCCGGGGAGTACGATTTCCGCTCCGAGAACAGCGCCCGCAACTGGGCCACCGCCTATGATTTCCCGGCCCGCCGCGACGGCGCGGTGAAGCTGGAGGAAATCCGCCACGAGCTGCCGACCGGCCTGCAGGGCTACGTGTTCAACACCCGCCGGCCGTTCTTCGCCGACCGCAAGGTGCGGCAGGCGCTGGGCTATGCCTTCGATTTCGAGTGGTCGAACAAGACCCTGTTCTATGGCAGCTACACCCGCACCCGCAGCTACTTCTCCAACTCCGACTTCGAGGCCAAGGGGCTGCCCGGGCCGGCCGAGCTCGTGCATCTGGAGCCGCTGCGCGGCAAGGTGCCGGAGGAGGTGTTCACCACCGAATACCAGCCCCCGGTCACCGACGGCAGCGGCAATGCCCGCGACAACCTGCGCATCGCCGCCAGGCTGCTGCGCGAGGCCGGCTGGACGGTGAAGGATGGCCGGCTGGTGAACGCCGCCGGCCAGCCCATGGAGTTCGAGATCCTCGGCAGCGACCCCAATTTCGAGCGCATCTCGCTGCCCTTCACGCAGAACCTTGAGCGGCTCGGCGTGCGCGCCCGGGTGCGCACGGTCGATACCGCGCAGTACCAGAACCGCCTCGACGACTATGACTTCGACATGACCACCATGGTCTGGGGCCAGTCGCTGTCACCCGGCAACGAGCAGCGCGACTTCTGGGGCAGCAGCAAGGCGTCCGAGCCCGGCAGCCGCAACCTCGCCGGCATCCGCGATCCCGCCGTCGACACCCTGATCGACCTGATCATCCAGGCCCCCTCGCTCGACGAGCTGGTGGCCCGAACCCGGGCGCTCGACCGCGTGCTGCAGTGGAGCTTCTACACCATCCCGCAGTTCCACTCCCGGTCCTTCCGGCTGGCCTTCTGGGACAAGTTCGCCCGCCCGCCGGTCGCGCCAAAATACGGCCAGGGCTTCCTCGACACCTGGTGGATCGATCCCGCCCGCGCCGCCGCCATCGCCCCGAGGCAGGGCCGCCGCGGGTGAGGGGGCCAGAGCGGCCATGACCGCCTATATCATCCGCCGCCTGCTGCTGATGATCCCCACGCTGCTGGGGATCATGATCGTGAACTTCCTGGTCGTGCAGGCGGCCCCGGGGGGGCCGGTCGAACAGGTGATCGCCCAGATCAGGGGTACGGCCGTCGACGCCACGGCACGCATCACCGGCGCCAGCAGCGATCAGGCACGCGCCGTCACCCGCGAGCAGTCGGCTGATCCCGCCGACCGGCCGGCCGGCCAGTATCGCGGCGCCCGCGGCCTCGACCCGCGGCTGATCGCCGACATCGAGCGCCAGTTCGGCTTCGACAAGCCGCCGCTGGAGCGCTTCGTGCTGATGCTGAAAAGCTATCTGGTGTTCGACTTCGGCGATTCCTTCTTCCGCGACCGCAAGGTCGTCGACCTGGTGCTGGAGAAGCTGCCGGTGTCGATCTCGCTGGGGCTGTGGACCACGCTTCTGGTCTATCTGATCTCGATCCCGCTCGGCATCGCCAAGGCCGTGCGCGACGGCAGCGCCTTCGATGCCTGGACCTCGGCGGTGATCATCGTCGGCTACGCCATTCCGGGCTTCCTGTTCGCCGTCCTGCTGGTGGTGCTGTTTGCCGGCGGCTCCTTCCTGTCGATCTTCCCGCTGCGCGGCATCGTCTCGGAGAACTGGCGCGAGCTGTCGACCCTGGCCCTGGTCGCCGACTATTTCTGGCACATGGCGCTGCCGATCCTGGCGATGGTGATCGGCGGCTTCGCCGGCCTGACCATGCTGACCAAGAACTCCTTCCTGGAGGAGATCAACAAGCAGTACGTGATGACCGCCAGGGCCAAGGGGCTGACCGAGCGGCGGGTGCTCTACGGCCATGTCTTCCGCAACGCCATGCTGATCGTCGTGGCGGGCTTTCCCTCGGCCTTTGTCGGCATCCTGTTCACCGGATCGCTGCTGATCGAGGTGATCTTCTCGCTCGACGGGCTCGGCCTGCTGGGCTTCGAGGCGGCGATAAACCGCGACTATCCGATCATGTTCGGCTCGCTCTATTTCTTCACCCTCCTCGGGCTGCTGATGAACCTGGTCGGCGACCTGATGTATGTGGCGATCGACCCCCGCATCGATTTCGAGGCCCGCAATGTGTGAGGCCGCCCGCCACGCCGGCCCCACCTCGGCGCGGCGCCGCCGGTGCGGCCGCCTCCCCCTTCGACGGGCTCAGGGTGAGGCGGAATGGAAGGATGGCGGCAGCTTCAGCAAAGAACGCGGCCCCTCCAGTCGCCTCATGGTGAGCCCGTCGAACCATGAGGCGCGGCAC
>CAZEQG010000277.1:0-4877 GCA_964514295.1 uncultured Alphaproteobacteria bacterium | reverse complement strand
GCGCCCGGCCGAGCCAGCGGGCGGCGGCGCCGGTATCCACCGCCTCCGCCGCCGCCGGCCCCAGCCCGGCGACCGAGGTCAGCCAAGTGAGGGTGTTCTGGGCGTCCGACTGCGCCTGGGTGCGGGCCAGCGGCGACTGGTAGACCAGGTCCACCACCCGCCCGTCGGCGCGCACGTCGACGATCTCGCCGCGCCGTCGCAGGATGCCGAGCGCCCGCATGACCAGCGGCGTCAGCAGTTCCGACTGCAGCCGGCCATAGGTGGCGCCGAGGATGCGCGCCATCTCGGCGGAGCGCTCCATCACCTCGGTCGCCGTCATGCGGGGCGCATCCACCTGCCCCAGCCGGTCCACCAGCAGGGCGTGGCGGATGCGGCCGCGCAGGTCTTCCAGCACCAGTTGCGAGACGTCGAACTTGCCCGGCGCCTCCAGCGGCGTCAGGCCCTGCGAGCCGACGGCCTTGGGGATGATGGCGCCCGGCACCAGGCGGATGTTGGCCGGGTTCAGCACGCCGTCGTCGTCGGCCTGCCAGATGCCGGTGACGGCGATGGAGGCGTTCTTGAGGATCAGCTCCACCACCTTGTTGGCGGTCTTGATGTCGGGCAGCGTCTTCATCACCGGACTGCGGCCGTAGGCCTCGCCCGGCGCCTTCAGCCAGCGGAAGGTGACGAAGGGCGAGCGGGCGAAGGTGCCCTGCGCCAGCACCGCCGCGTCGGCGCCCGCGCCTTCCGGGTCGAGCAGCGCCGTATAGGCGAAGCCGCCGCCGTGCGGTTCGGGCAGCACGCATTCCAGCACCGCGAAACGGGCGTCGGCGTCGTTCTCGGCCCGGCGCACCAGGGTGTCGGGTATCTCCGCGCCGGGGAAGCGCTCGCGCAGGGTGGCGAGGCTCGCTTCCGAGCGGCGGAAGGTGACGTCGAGGCGGCCCGAGGCGCCTTCCTCCACCACCAGTTCCGACAGCGGCACGGCGGTGAAGCGGAAGGCCGAGGGCTGGCCCGGCGGCGCTTCCTCGAACAGCAGGCTGGCGGTGCCGGCGATGACCAGATCCAGGTAGGCCTGGTAAATCTGGCCTGCCTTGTCAGATCAACGACTTAGCCCCGACGTTTTCCGCCGTTTTCCCGGGCGTTTTCCAGCTTGAGAATTGCCGCCGTCGCGCGGGTTTTCTGCTGCGCCTCGCGGGTGTAGTGCTGGAGCATTTCCAGCGTTGCATGTCCGGTGATGGCGGCGATCTCGTGGGTGGTGCATCCGGCCTCTGCGAGCTTGGCCGCCGCCGTCTTCCGCAGCCCGTGGAACACGAGGCCGTTGAACGCCGGGTCTTCCCGAAGCGCGCGACTCGACATGTTGTAGAAGCTGTCGGAACTCCCCCACGGCCGGCCGGTCGCCCGCGTGAGGATGTGCGTCGATGTACGCGGCTCCTGGCGCCATGCGTCAAGCTCCGCCCGCAGCGCGGCATGGCACGGCACCCACAGCGGCGCGCCTGTCTTCTCCTGCCGCACGCGGATGCCGGCGCCGTCGTAATCCGCCCACTGCATGGCGATGCAGTCGCCCGCCCGCTGCCCGGTGTAGAGCGCCACCACCACGGCGCGGCGGAGGTGTTCCGGCAGGGTCGCCATCGCGTGCTCGATGGCCGAGTCGGGCCAGCGCGCGAACTCCCCGGTCTTCAGCGTCTTGATCTCGCGGGCTGGGTGGTGCGGGATGTACTCCCGCTCGACGGCGAACTTCAGCACGATCCCCCACACCATGAGAAGCTGGTTCGCCAGCGCCGGCTTGTCCGCGTAAAGGTCTCGGTGCCCGATGACCGTGCGCCGCCGGATGTCGGTGATGGCGACCGCGTAGAACGGCTCCATCATGCCCAGCGCCCGCTCGTAGATCACCTTCGACCGGCGGGCCAACTGCTGGAACTCCGGGCTCCGGTGGTACTCGTCAATGACGTGCTGGAGCGTCAGCACCTTCGCCTTGCCGCCGCGGGCGTAGCGGTATTCCTTAACGGTGCCGTCGGCCAGCCGCCGCTTGACGATCTTTTCGGACATTCTCGGCAGCCCTCAACAGCGCTTCGTCGGGATCGAGAGAGCGTGCGCCAGTGGCGGCGGCGTGGTCAAGAGCCTGCCCCGCCTGGCGCAGAAGCTCGCTCACGTCGTACCGCTTGATGCGGCCCACCGCCACGGCCGGGCGGATCAGTCCCTTCGCCACCCAGCGGTCGACGGTGGAGGCGGAGACGTCGAACATCTCCGCCACGCTGTCGCGGCTCAGGAAGCGCGCCGGCTCACCCATTCCCCTTGCCCTCCTTGCTCGCGGCGACGTAGGCGTCGAGCGCGGCGTCAAGCTCGGCCCGTGCCGTCGTCGCGTCCTTGATGCTCTTCGCCAACCGCAGCCGCTTGACCGCCTCGACGACGCGCTCAGCAGTGCTGGCGCGCAGGTAGTTCCGGTTCGACTTGTCGACCAATTCGCGACAGGCCCGGCGGAGGTCGATGATCTCCGGCAGCGCCTCCGCCGCCTTGCGCAGCGTCGGCGCCAGCGTCTTGATCACCTCCACACGGGCCGTCTCGCCCGGCGGCCACAAGCGAGGGGCAGGCATCCCCCGCATGCTGCCGATCTCGCCCAGCGTGCCGGCGAGCATCTGGATCTCGCAGTCGGTCAGGCCGTACTTCATCGCCGCACGCTCCATTCCCCGTTCGCCGACCGCTCGTGCATCCCCTCGCCCCACAGCACCTTCGGCGGGAACCGCTCTTCGATACGGGCGATGACGCGGGCGTCCTCGTGGCTGTCCGCGGCGGTAAGGCGCCAGTTCTGCGCGATGGCGTTGCTGCCGAACACACCTTGCACGAAGGCCACGGCGGAGCCGTAGCGCTTGAAGGCCCAGTGCTGGGCAAACAGCGCGTGGTCGGCGCTCGCGTTCACCAGGACGAAGCCTTGGCACGTCGCCCCGTGCCGGCCCTCGTTGAGGTCGGGGAAGGCGTAGACCGTGAAGGCCTTGATGCCGCTCAGCGCCCTTTCGTGCTCTTCGGCTTCGGCCCGCTTGGTGAAGATCCTGCCGTCGCTGGTCTTGTAGGTGGTCATGGTCTGCTCGATCACCATGCTGATTGCTCCCCGGCCGCCCTGATCTCCGGCGCCCAGATCCAGCGGGCCAGGGCGAGGCCCGCCAGGAAGGCGGTGATGATGGTCATGTGCGGAACCCCTCGTTTCAGGACGCGGCAGCGATGGCCGCGGCGTGCTTCTCGCGCCACGCCTGCGCACAGTCGTCGGTGCTGCGGTCGGGGTCGGTGTCGAGGTCGTTGGCGTCGTAGACGGCGGCGCACAGGCGCTTGATCTCGTCCGTGCAGATGCGAGCGGCGTCCAGGAGCGCCGCCAGCTTCCGGTCCTCTTGGCAGTACCCGACCTCCTGGCACATCGGGCACAGGTCGAACTCATCCGGGTAGTAGTGCGGGTCGCACCGCTGGTTGCCCTTCTGGAGATGGTACTCGCGCGCCCGCTCCAGAGCCCACTTGCTCGGGTCGCTCATGGTGTTGTCGTCCTCCTTCATGGTCCTTGCTCCCTCGTCAGTGAGACGGCGGCTTGGCGGCGGCCGTGAGGTCCGCGCCACCGGCCTTCCGCTCGAACAGCTCGTAGGCTCCGGCCGCGCAGACGCCGATGCTCGTCAACAGCGCTGGCCGGTCGGCCTCCTGTTCGGCGAGGGCGATGTAGCCGGCCGCCGCGGCCAGCGTCAGGGCCAGGGTGAACGGGTCGATCTGGAGCCGGTCGCCCAGCTCCGTCGCGCGATTGATCATCGCCTGCACTGCATAGGCCGGGACGGAGAATGGGGGGGTAGCGTGCCCATCGGCCTGCATGGTCGCGGCCAGGGCGGCCGGCATCGGGATGGTGATGTCCATGGTGTCTCGATACTCCAAGGGTATTTGCGTCTGCATTGTGAGAGGCGGATTTGCGACAGGCCGCGACGCGCCTGGGCCGCGCGGGTGTTGCAAAAAGGGTGGTTGGCGGGATCAATCGTCCATGTACGGAGCGATGTTCTCCGAGATGAAGCCGCGCGGATTGTCCCACTCGCGGCCGGCGGGATCGTCGCCCCACGCCAAGCCCTCGTCCCTCAAGTACTGGTCGAGGCTGCCCTGCATCTCGTCTCGGGCGGCGGCCTCCTGGTAACCGAACTCGCGGACCAAGATCTCGATGCCCTTGGCCTCATACTCTTCGCGGGTCAGGATCTGGATGCCCATCGTGTCGTCCTCTCGTTGGGTGTTCGAAATCGGGCGTCAGTGCCCATCGACGTAAAACAGGTGGTCCAGCATCATGCTTACGCGCCGCAGCGCATCGGATTGGCCAGCGACGCGCCCTTGATCGACACTTTCCCCGTAGGCGAGGGCATGCCGATCAGCCGTTGCCAAGCCACTGACTGCCGCCTCCATCTCGTCGAGGTCCTCTGCTATCCGGCGCGGCACCTGATAGGTGCTGGTTGCGCAGTCGCAGCTCGCGTCGAGATCGCCCCCCTCGTGCCGCATTAGGACGATCAGGCCGATCAGCGACGGGTACCGATCTCGCGTGACGCGGACCCAGGGCTCCGGCCCGCCGAGGGCGTGGAGGGCAGCCTGCAGCGCAGGGCTTTCCGGGTTAGGACGCTGCGGGTATTCTGGCATCCTTGCTCTCCTGTCTCAGAAAGGGGGGTATTCGCCGTCTTGTGCCGCTCCACCGTGCGGCTATGCTCTGGTGTCCGCCGGCGAGGACCGGGCAATGAACGCCCCGGCATCTGGGTCTCTCGACCTGATCAAGTGGAACGTGGCGTCCCACCGCCGGCGGGCACCTCAGCCCCGCTCTTCGTCCATCAGCTCGTCGGCCAGCTGGCGGACGGCATCGAAGGCCCCGGCCATGGCGGCGGGCGCCCGCTCGGCCAGCCGCT
>CAZEQG010000276.1:0-4880 GCA_964514295.1 uncultured Alphaproteobacteria bacterium | reverse complement strand
TGGCTCGCCGCGCCGACCGGGCGCTGGCGCCCGTGGCTCGGCCCCGGCCGGGCCATCGGCATCTGCTGGCGCAGCGGGCTGATGTCCAGCGTGCGCGGCGCCTTCTATGCCCGGCTCGCCGACTGGGCGCCGGTGCTGAGCCTGTCCGGGCTGACGGTGGTGAACCTGCAATACGACGACTGCGAGGGCGAGCTTGCCGCGGCCGAGGCCGCCTGCGGCATCGCCATCCGCCGCCCGCCCATCGACCTGCGCCACGATCAGGACGGGCTGGCGGCGCTGATGATGGACCTCGACGCCGTCGTCTCCGCACCGACCGCCGTTGCGGCGCTTGCCGGGGCGCTCGGCCGCCCGGTGCTGGTGCCGATCCTGGCGCCGCTGACCTGGGACCTGACGGCCGAGCCGCCGGAGTTCCCCTTCTTCTCCACCTGGCGGGCCTTTCCGAAGGGGCTGGGCGAAGCCTGGACCCGCCCGCTTGCAGCGATCGCGGCGGTGCTTCAGGATTCGGCGCGATGATCCGCACGCCCGATCCCGCCGCCTATCGCGGCCGCTCGATCCTGGTGACGGGGGCGACCGGGCTGATCGGGCGCGCCCTGGTGCCGCGCCTGATCGCCATGGGCGCGCGGGTGCGCACCGCCGGCACCCGCGACGCCCCCTTTCCCGACCATCACCGCGGCGACCTGCGCGATCCGGGCTTCGCGCAAGGCCTGATGGCCGGCATCGACGGGCTGTTCCATCTGGCCGGGCTGCGCGGCACCGTCGCCATGCAGCGCGCGCGCGGTGCCGATCTGCTCGCCACCAACACGCTGATCTGCTTCCAGGTGCTGGAGGCGGCGCGGCGGGCGGCGGTGGAGCGGCTGGTCTACGCCTCCACCGTCACCGTCTACCCGCCCCTGCCGGAATACCGCGAGGATCTGGCCTGGAGCGCCAACCCCGCGCCCTCGACCGAGTTCGTGGCCTGGGCCAAGCGCATGGCCGAGAAGCTGATCGAGGCCCAGGCCGTGCAGGAGGGGCGCGACAACGCCGCCATCCTGCGCCTGGTCAACACCTTCGGGCCGCATGACGATTTCAACCCCGCAACCGCCCTGGTGGTACCGGCCCTGATCGCCCGGGCGGAGGCGGGCGAGGACCCGTTCACGGTGTGGGGCGACGGCAGGGCCGAGCGCGACTTCCTCTATGTCGAGGACGCGGTGGACGGGCTGCTGCTGGGCTTCGAACACGGCATCGGCAAGGGGCCGGTCAATCTGGGCAGCGGCCAGGGCACGACGATCCGCGAGGTGGTGGGGATGGTGCTGGCGGCCGCCGGCCGCGCGCCGGATGTGCGCTGGGACGCCGGCCGGCCCAGCGGCGAGCCGCGCAAGGTCGCCGATCCCGCCCGCTGCCGCGCCATCCTGGGCTTCCGCCCGCGCATCGGGCTGGCCGAGGGGATCGCGCGCACGCTCGCCTGGTACCGGGCGAATCGAGCTGTGGTATCCTAGCGGCCATGGACAGCACGACGCATGCTGCCGCGCCCCTGGCGCCAGTCGCCGCCCGCCCCCGGAGGCGGGCTGACCCAGCCGCTCGCACGGTGCCGCGCCTCATGGTTCGACGGGCCCGCCATGAGGCGGCTGGGGAAGCGGCAGTGATCGCGGGGCGGGGGCGATGACCATCACCATCGGCCTCAGCCAGATCAACAACAGCTTCTCGGGCGCCAACTACCTGCCCTATTCGATCGGCATGCTGCAGGCCTTCGTGGAGGGCCGGGCGGCCGATCCGCGCCGCTTCCGCTTCCTGCCGCCGGTCTACAAGCGCCAGCCCATCCGCGACATCGTGGCCCAGCTTGCCGGCGCCGATGTCGCGGGCTTCAGCCTCTATGTCTGGAACGCCCATATCTCGCTGGAGGCGGCCAGGCGGCTGAAGGCGGCGCGGCCGGAGATGCTGATCGTCTTTGGCGGGCCGCATGTGCCCGACCAGCCGGAAGCCTTCCTGCGCGCGCACCCGTTCATCGATGTCGCCGTGCACAATGAGGGCGAGCGCACCTTCCTCGACATCCTGGAGGGGCTGCCCGGGCGCGACTGGCAGGCGATCCCCGGCGTCAGCTTCATCGCCGCCGACGGCCGCTACCTGCGCACGCCGCCACGCCCGCGCATGCGCGACCTGCACGAGGCCCCGTCGCCCTTCCTGACCGGCGTGTTCGACCGGCTGATGGCCGACCACCCGGACGAGACCTGGATCGGCCTGTGGGAGACCAACCGCGGCTGCCCCTTCCAGTGCACCTTCTGCGACTGGGGATCGGCCACGGCGGCCAAGGTGACGCAGTTCGACCCCGAGCGGCTGCTGCGCGAGGTGGACTGGTTCGCCGCCCGGCGCATCGAGTTCGTGTTCTGCTGCGATGCCAATTTCGGCATCCTGAAGCGCGACGTGGAGATCGCCGAATACATGGCCGCGACCAAGGCGCGGGTCGGCTTTCCCAAGGCCTTCTCGGTGCAGAACACCAAGAACGCCACCGAGCGCGCCTATCTGACCCAGAAGATCCTGTCGGATTCCGGGCTCAACAAGGGCGTGACCCTGGCCCTGCAGTCGATCGACCCGGGCACGCTGGCGGCGATCAAGCGCGACAACATCTCGCTCGACACCTACATGGAGCTGCAGCGCCGCTTCACCCGCGACGGCGTCGAGACCTATACCGACGTGATCCTCGGCCTGCCCGGGGAGACCTATGACTCTTACGTCAACGGCGTGTCGCGCATCATCGAGAATGGCCAGCACAACCGCATCCAGTTCAACAACCTGACCATCCTGCCCAATGCCGAGATGGGCGACCCGGCCTACCGGGCGAAATACGGCATGGTCACGGTCGAGACCGAGATCATCAACCTGCACGGCCAGCGCGTGGTCAGCGACGACGACGTGGTGGAGACCCAGCACATGGTGGTCGCCACCCACGCCATGCCGGAGGAGGACTGGCGGCGGGTGCGGGCCTTCTCCTGGATGACCGCCTTCCTGCACTTCGACAAGCTGTTCCAGGTGCCGCTGATCTGCGCCCACGAGCTGACCGGCATCGCCTATCGCGACCTGGTGGAAGCCTTCATGGCGGCCGATCCCGCCCGCTTTCCCCTGATCGCCGGGATCGCCGGCTTCTTCATGAAGGAGGCGCGCGGCATCCAGCAGGGCGGCTTCGAGTATGTCTTTGCCGAAAGATGGCTCGGCATCTTCTGGCCGGCCGACGAATACGTGTTCATCGACCTGACGGAGCGCCGCGCCCTGCCCGATTTCTACCGCGAGGCGGAGGCGCTGCTGACCGAGACCCTGGCCGGGCGCGGGCCGGTGCCGGCGGCGGTGATCCGCGACGCGGTGGCGGTGAATGCCGCGCTGGTGAAGACCCCCTTCGCCGATGGCGACATCGAGGTGGCGTGCAGCCACGACGTGCTGGCCTTCCACCGCAGCGTGGTGAAGGGGCTGGGCGAGCCGCTGCGGGCCGGGCCGGTGCGCTACCGCATCGCGCGCAGCGGCGAAAGCTGGGCGAGCTTCGCCGACTGGTGCCGGGAGGTCGTGTGGTACGGCAACAAGAAGGGCGCCTACCTCTACGGCAACCAGGCCGTGCATGTCGAACTGGCCGGGCACCACTAGGCCCGCGATGCAGTACCGGGTGCTGGGGTTGAGCGGGCTGCGGGTCTCGGCCATCGGCTTCGGCGCCTGGGGCATCGGCGGGCCCACCGCCGGCGCCACCTCCTATGGCCCGACCGATGACCGGCGCTCCCTGGCGGCACTGGCCGCCGCCCTCGACCATGGGATCACCTTCTTCGACACCGCACCCGCCTATGGCGACGGGCACAGCGAGGCGCTGCTGGGCCAGGCGCTGAAAGGCCGGCGCGACCAGGTGGTGATCGCCAGCAAGCTGGGCCAACCGCGCTTCGACGCGCCGGCCGATCTCAGCGCCTCGGGCATGCGGGCGCAGATCGAGGGCTCGCTGCGCCGGCTCGCCACCGATCATCTGGATCTGGTGCAGCTTCACAGCCCCGACCCGGCCGCCCTGCTGGCCGATCCCGGCATCGTCGAGACGGTCGCGGGCTTCGTGCGCCAGGGGCTGGCGCGAAGCTGGGGCATCTCGGCCAAGGCACCGGCCGATGCGCTGGTCGCCATCGAGCGCTTCCAGGCGCCAGTGGTGCAGGTGAACCTGAACCTGATGGACCGGCGGGCGCTCGAGTCCGGCCTGCTCGACCGCTGTGCGGCGGCCGGTGTGGGGGTGATCGCGCGCACGCCGCTCAGCTTCGGCTTTCTTGCCGGCCGGCTGGATGCCGATGCCGTGTTTCCCCCGCAGGACCACCGCAGCCGCTGGTCGCGGGCGCAGATCGCGCGCTGGGTCGAAGGCTGCCGGCTGTTCGTTGCCGGGCTCGCCGACCGCGAGGGCCAGAGCGCGGCCCAGATCGCGCTGCGCTTCTGCCTGTCGCACCCTGCGGTCGCCACCACCATCCCGGGCATGATGGCGCCGGCGGAGGTGGCCGAGAATGCCGCGGCCGGCGTTCGCGGCCCCCTGCCGCCGGAGGATCTCCAGGCGATCGCACGGCTGGCCGAGGGCCAGGATTTCTTCGTGCGCGGCTGACGGCACCCGGCAAGAACTGCCGGGCTGCCCGGCAGGACCTGCCGCCCACCCCCGTCCGGCGCCCGGCGAATCGCAGAAATCCGCCACCTGCCCCGCTGGCATCCGGCTTGCTCCCGGCTAGACGCGCCCGCCGAGGTGGGCTCGAACGATCAGCACCGGGGGGACCCGATGGACGGTTACTTCTTCGATACAAGGGCAGCGCGGTCGGCCGGACTGCCGAGCCTGTTCGGCCGCAGCGGCGGACGCGCCGAGATGCGCGGCCGGGATGACAGCTTCGACCGCGCGCTCGACCAGGCTGCCA
>CAZEQG010000275.1:0-4889 GCA_964514295.1 uncultured Alphaproteobacteria bacterium | reverse complement strand
CGGGTCAGGGGCGCGATGGAGCACCTGCCGGCACGCCCGGGGGAGGATCCGGCCGGCCCCCTGCGCCAGGCCGGCCAGCGCATCTCCGGCGCCCTGCTGGGCCAGGCCGAAACCCTGATCGGCGGCGGCCTCGCCCTGCTCGAACTGCTGCTGGCGCTGGCCCTGGCGCCGGTGCTGGCGGCCTATTTCCTGGTCGACTGGCCGCGGCTGGCGCGGCTGGTCGAGGATGCCATGCCGCGCGACCACGCGGCGAGCCTGCGCCATCTGCTGGGCGAGATCGACGGCGTGCTGCGCGGCTTCATCAGCGGCACCGTGGTGATCGCACTGGTGCTGGCGGCGGTCTACGGCATCGGGCTGACGGTGCTGGGCGTGCGCTACGGGCTGGCGCTGGGCATCCTGGCCGGGCTGTTCTCGGTGGTGCCCTATGTCGGAACCGTGTTCGGGCTGGTGGCGGCGGTCGGCACCGCGGCCGGCCAGGTGTGGCCGGACTGGCAGCTTCCGGCCCAGGCATTCGCCCTGTTCATCGCCGGCCAGCTCCTGACCGACTATGTCCTGGCGCCGCGGCTGATCGGCAACCGGGTGGGGCTGCATCCGCTGTGGATCGTCTTCGGCCTGTTTGCCGGGGGCACGCTGTTCGGCTTTCTCGGCCTGCTGATCGCCGTGCCGGTGATGGCGGTGATCGGCGTGCTGGTGCGCTTCGGCTATGGCCGCTACAAACGCTCGCGGCTCTACCGGGGCGACCTCGGCTGAGCGGTCAGCCGGCCAGCCGGGCGCGCTTCAGCCGGCTGGTCAGCAGCGGCAGGAACAGCACGAACAGCGCCAGCCCCCACAGCAGCATCGAGATCGGGCTGCCCACCAGGATGGTCCAGTCGCCGCCGCTGATCGACAGCGCCCGGCGCAGGTTCTGCTCCATCATGTCGCCCAGCACCACCCCCAGCACCACCGGAGCCAGAGAGAAGTCGAGCTTGCGCAGCACATAGCCCAGCACCCCGAAGCCGATCATCAGCAGCAGGTCGAACACGGTCGAGTGGACCGAATAGACGCCAATGAAACTGACCGCGACGATGCCGGGCACCAGCGCCCAGGTCGGGATGCGCAGCAGCCAGATGAACAGCCCGATGAAGGGCAGGTTCAGCACCAGCAGCATGACATTGGCGATGTAGAGGCTGGCGATCAGGCCCCACACCAGCCCCGGCTGCTGCTCGAACAGCAGCGGGCCCGGGGTGATGTTGTAGAGGGTGAGACCGCCCAGCATCACGGCGGTGGTGCCGCTGCCGGGGATGCCGAGCGTCAGCATCGGGATGAAGGCGCCGCCGGCGGCCGCGTTGTTGGCGGCCTCCGGTGCCGCGACGCCGCGGATGTCGCCGCTGCCGAAGGTGCCCTCGCGGTCGACCAGCTTCTTTTCGGTCATGTAGGCAAGCGCCGCCGCGACCGAGGCACCGGCCCCCGGCAGCACGCCCACCACGAAGCCCATGACCGAGGTGCGCAGGATGCCCCAGCCGCAGCGCGCCAGCTCCGCCATGCTGAACAGCATGCGCCCGGTCATCTGCTGCAGCTTCACGCCGGCATGCGTCTCCTCCAGCAGCAGCAGCACCTCGCTGATGCTGAACAGCCCGACCACCACGATCAGGAAGGCGATGCCATCGGCCAGATGCACGTCGCCGAAGGTGAAGCGGTAGACGCCGGTGCCCGAATCGATGCCCACGGTCGAGATCAGCAGGCCGATCACGCAGCCGATCATGGTCTTGGCCGGGTTGTTGCCGACCAGCGAGGTCAGCATGCACAGCGCGAACACCATCAGCGCGAAATATTCCGCCGGCCCGAACTTCAGCGCCCAGGCGGCGATGATCGGGGCGAACAGCGTCAGCCCCACGGTCGCCACTGTCGAGCCGATGAAGGAGGAGAAGCCCGAGATCGACATGGCAGGGCCGGCCAGGCCCTTGCGTGCCATCGGATAGCCGTCGAGCGCAGTCAGCACCGAGGCCGCCTCGCCCGGCACGTTCAGCAGGATCGAGGTGATCCGCCCGCCATACTCGCAGCCATAGTAGACTGCGGCCAGCAGGATCAGCGCGGTCTCCGGCGGCAGGCCCAGGGCAAAGCAAAAGGGCAGCAGGATCGCCGAGCCGTTCACCGGACCAAGGCCGGGAAGCGCGCCGATCAGGGTGCCGACGAAGGCGCCGATGAAGGCGACCAGAAGGTTGGTCGGCTGCAGGGCGACGGCAAAGCCCTGGCCCAGGAGCGACAGCACGTCCATGGCTCAGAACCCCAGCAATGGGCTGCGCGGCAGCACCACGTCCAGCAGCTTGTCGAAGAACAGGAAGAAGCCGACGCCAAGGCCGGCGCCGGTCGCCACCGCCTGCAGCGGCCGCCCGCCGAACAGCACGGCGATGACCGCGCAGGCGAGGCCCGTCGACACGATGAAGCCGAGGGACTGGAACAGCCAGCCATAGCCGATGAAGGTGGCAAGGCAGGCGGCCTGCTTGATCGCCAGGACGCCGCGCGGCCATTCCGGCTCGCTATCGGGCCGCACGAGGCAGTAGAGCGCGCCCAGTGCCAGCAGCGCGGCCAGCAGCATCGGGAAGGCCCGGGGCCCCACCGGTTCATAGGCGAAGGGCACCTCGATGCCATGGGCCGAAATGCCGAAGGCGGCGGCCAGCGCCAGCAGGCTGAGGCCAAGCAGGCGGTCGGACATGGCATTCCCCCCGGAAGCCTAAAGCGACGGCGTCGGGACCGCCGGGCAACTCCCGCGCGGTCCCGCCGGCATCGGCTCAGTTGGTGGCGAGCCCGGCTTCCTTGGCGAGCTGGCGGAAGCGCTCGACATCGGCATCCACCATGTCGGCGAAGTCCTTGCCGATCTTCACATAGGGGAACAGCCCGCGCTCTTCCTGGATCTTGGCGAATTCAGGCGTCTTCACCGCCTTGGCGAAGGTGTCGATCCAGAACTTGGCCTGCTCCTCCGTGATCTTCGGGGCGGCATAGACGCCGCGCCAGGTCGGCCACACCAGGTCGAAGCCCTGCTCCTTGGCGGTCGGGATGTTGTTCAGCTTGCCCGGCAGCCGGTCCTCCGACATCACCGCCAGCACCCGCACCTTGCCGCCCTCGATCTGCGCCGCCACTTCCGAGGCGTCGCCCGACATCGCCTGGATATGCCCGCCGAGCAGCGCCGTCAGCACCGCGCCGCCACCCTCGAAGGCGACGAAGCGCATGGTCTTGGGGTCGACGCCGACCGCCTTCACCGCGATCGCCACCTTCATCCAGTCCTGGCTGCCCACGGTGCCGCCGGCCCCGAACACCACCTTGGTCGGATCGGCCTTCACTGCCGCCAGCAGGTCCTTCAGCGACTTGTGGGGCGAATCGGCACGCACCACGATGGTGCCGAAATCGGTGCCGAGGGCGGCGATCCAGCGCGCATCCTTCTGCGTGTACTTGCCGAACTTGCCTTGCGCGATGTTGAGGGCCGAACCGGCCGAGATCGCCACGATCAGGTTGGGATCATCGGCGCGCTGCGCGTTCACCGTGTTGATCGCCACCGCCCCGATGCCGCCCGGCATATAGGTCACCCGCATCGGCTCCTTGAGCAGCTTCAGGTCCTGCAGCGCCTGGATGGCCAGCCGGCAGGTCAGGTCGAAGCCGCCGCCCGGCGAGGCCGGGGCGATGCACTCGGGCTTGCTCGGCTCGAAGGCAAGCGCCGCGGGTGCGGCCAGCACGAGCGCCGCGGCGGCGAGGGTAAGGCTGCGGATGGGCACTGGGTAACCTCCCTGTCGGAACTTGATTGGCGGACTTGCGCCGCCCGGCAAAGAGGCGAAGGATAACGGCCCCTTCCAACGCGCGCAATCAACACATGTCTGCCGGTTTTCTCCCGTCATCGCGGGCTGCCTCGGCGCCGCTGCTGGGCATCGCCATGATGCTGGCCTGCCAGGCCATCCTGTCGCTCAACGACGCCATGATGAAATGGCTGACCGACGGGTATTCGGTCGCCCAGCTTCTGGGACTGCGGGCCACGATGGCGCTGCCGGTCACCATCGTGATCGCGCTGATGCTGGGCGGGCGGGGCTCGCTGGTGGTCCATAGCTGGCGGGCGCAGGCGGTCCGCGCCATCCTGATGGTGGGCGGCCAGGTGTTCTTTGTGGCCGGGCTCGCCTTCCTGCCGCTGGCCGATGCGGTCGCGATCGGCTTTGCCACGCCGCTGTTCATCACCGCGCTGGCGCCGCTGCTGCTGTCGGAGGCGGTCGGCTGGCGGCGCTGGGCGGCGGTCGCGGTCGGCTTTGCAGGGGTGGTGATCATCGTCGGGCCGACCGGCGGGGGGATGCAGCTCGCCGCCCTGCTGCCGCTGATTGGCGCCCTGGTCTCGGCCCTGCGCGATCTGGTGACGCGCCGGATCAGCCGCTACGAATCCAGCCACGCGATCCTGGTGGTGACGACCGGCGCCACGGCCGTGCTTTGCATGGCGGTGGCGGTGTTCGACTGGCGGGCGATGGCGGGCTTCGACCTTGCCCTGCTGGCCGTCGCGGCGGTGATGGCGAGCATCGCCCATCTGCTGATGATCGAGGCGTTCCGCCTGGCCGAGGCGGCGCTGGTGGCGCCCTTCAAGTACTCGACCATGATCTGGTCGGTGCTGCTGGGCTGGCTGATCTGGGGCGCGGTGCCGGGCACTCAAGTGTGGATCGGCGCCGCCCTGGTGGTGGCCAGTGGCCTCTACATCCTGCACCGCGAAAGGGTGCGCCGGCGGGCCTTCATGCCGCCCCCGGGCGCCGGCGGCTGAGGACGCCTGCCCGGACGTGACGCTATCGCCGGCGGGGCCGGGAGCTGGGATCGGCCATCGCCACCACCGAGGCTTCGCGGGCCCGCGACAGGGTCGGCGGGTCGGCCAGCAGCCGGCGCGCCACCTC
>CAZEQG010000274.1:0-4892 GCA_964514295.1 uncultured Alphaproteobacteria bacterium | reverse complement strand
TCAGTCGGCGGCCGCGGCCTTGGCGCGCGCCTCCGCCTCGGCGGCGGCGGCGATGGCCCGGCGCTGCTTGCGCAGCTCCATCAGCGGGTGGCCTTCCGGATAGTCCGGCACATTGGGCCTCGGCGTGCCGAGCATGACGCACATCAGCGCCTCCTCCTGGCCCTCGTTGCGCAGGCCGCGGAACACCCCGGGCGGCACCGAGACCAGGTCGCGGTCCTTCAGCACCGTCTCGAAGGTCTCGCCCTCATATTCGAAGAACAGCCGCAGCTTCTGCGCCTTCAGCACGAAGAACACCTCCTCGGCATCATGATGCACGTGCAGCGGCCCTTCGCAGCCGGCCGGCAGGATCATGGTCGAGAAGGTGAAGTGCTCGGCGGCCACGGTGTTGGTGTCGCTGGCCACCCCGGTTGCGCCGGTGCCGACGTAGCGGCACTGCGCCCGGCGGTACTTCGGGTCGAAATCGGCCTGGAACTTCAGCGCGTTCCAGTCGTATTTCCGGGTCTCGAAGCGGGCGATGCGGCCGTTCATCCAGGATTCCAGGGTGCCCCCCTCGGGCTTCGTCCAGCCCGGGAACTCCTTCGTGTCGGCGGTGGCGTTGGCGGTCATCGGCGATCCTCCCTCACTGCGCGGCGACGGCGCCGGCGTCGATCTGCTCGCGGGCCTGGCGGAGAAGCATGGCGCGCAGGCGGCCCAGCCCGGCGTCGTGCTGATAGAGGAACTCCTTGGAGCGGGCGTCGGGCGTCATGTTCTCCAGCACCTCGCGGTCCTGCTCCAGCACCGCCCAGTGCAGCCCCTCCAGGCGGGTCTTGTAGAGGAAGCGCCAGGTGTGGCGCTGCCAGCCCGAGACCTTGCGGATGCGCCAGAAGAAGACGCGGCAGGTCTCCGCGTCCACCGGCGTGACGAAGCCGCAGATGGTGAAGGGGCCGCCCGGCCCGGCGCTCGGCCGGTAGGGGATGGCCAGGCGCATCCAGTGGCAGTTGGTCTCGCCGAACTCCACCCAGTCGAAGTTGACGCCCTTCTGGCCGGTCTTCTCGAACAGGATGCCGGTGTCCGTCCGCGTCACCTGCATCTCGGCCGACTTGTCGCCATAGGCCATGGAGTGCGAGGCGGCGTGCAGATAGGCCCCGTGCATCGGGTCCATCACATTGTCGACCGCATACATCCAGTTGCAGCCCCACTGGGCGGTGCACAGGAAGCCGTCATACTCGTCCGAGGTCATCTCCTCGGGCAGCACCAGCGGTGCCGGCGCGCCCTCGCCGAACCACAGGAAGATGGCGCCGTTGCGCTCCTCGGCGGGGTAGGTCTTCAGGAGCTGCCGGCCTTCCAGCCGGCAATTGGCCTGGGCCGGCACGCGGCAGGCGGTGCCGGTCGCGTCCACCTCGACCCCGTGATACCAGCAGGCCAGCCGGTCGCCCAGGTTCCAGCCCAGCGACAGCCGGGCGCCGCGATGCGGGCAGCGGTCCTCCACCGCCCGCACCTTGCCGGCGGCATCGCGCCACAGCACGATCTGCTCCGACAGGCGGGTGATGCCGGCCGGGCTGTCCTGCACCTGATAGGACGGGCAGACCGGATACCACAGGTTGCGCAGGCCGACCCGCAGCAGGCCGGCGGCTTCATCCGTCATGACGCACCTCCCAGGCGGTCGCGGCCGGGCAGGTAGTGGAGCACCCGGCGCTCCACCAGCACCACCAGGCCATAGAGCACGATGCCGATCAGGGTGAGGAAAAGGATGGTGACGAACACCATCGCCGTGTTGCCAGCGCCCTCGCCGAAGCTTAGCAGGAAGCCAAGGCCGGTATTGCCGCCCACCATCTCGCCCACCACCACGCCGATCACGGCCAGCGTGGCGGCGATGCGCAGGCCGGCGAACAGCGGCGGCAGGCTGGCCGGAAACTGGATCTTCCAGAACACCTGGGCGCGGCTGGCGGTGAAGGAGCGGGCGAGGTTCACCGTGTCGGGGTCGACCGTGCGCAGGGCGGCGATCACGTTCACCATCACCGGGAAGAACACGATCAGCACCGCCACCAGGATCTTCGGCGTGACGGTGTAGCCGAACCAGATGATGAACAGCGGCGCGAAGGCCACCTTCGGCGCGATCTGCAGGGCCAGGATATAGGGCGACAGCAGGAACTCCGCCTCCGGGCTGAGGCCCAGGGCATAGCCCACCAGCATGCCGAGCAGCGCACCCAGGGCAAAGCCCGCCAGCACCTGCAGCGCGGTGATCGCGGTATGGTAGAACAGGCGGTCGGGGCCGCTTGCCATGCGGATCATCTCCGCCCCCACCTTGGAGGCCGGCGGCACGATGAAGGCGGGCAGGCCGAGCAGCCCCGGCAGGACCTCCCAGGCTGCCAGGAAGACCAGCAGCAGCCCGCCGCTGCCCATCAGCATGCGTCTCCAGGATCGCCCCGGCATTGCCGCGCCCCCCGTTCCGGCGTGCCGCCGCTCAGTTCACGAACTGGTTGGTGTAGAGGTCCTTCACCGGGCTCGCCTGCGGGATGAAGCCTTCCTTCACGTAGAAATCCTGCAGCGCCGCCAGCCGGCCCTCGTCGATCTGGCCGAGCTTCGCCTGGCCGGGATAGACATAGCGGTTGTAGAGCTTGAAGACCGCCGCCATGGCCTGTTCCTTGCCGGCATGCTGGGGCACCGCCTTCACATAGTCGATGGCGGCGGCATCGGCGTCATCCATGATCGCCTTCATCCCCTTCAGAGTCGCCGAGACCAGCTTGCCGATCAGCTCCGGCTTGGTGCGGATGGTCTCGTCGGCGGCGATGATCGCCTGGGCCATCGACTTGAAGTGCGTGTCGGAGGGGATGATCTCGAGCTTCATGCCGGCGGCGATCGCCTCGGCCGTCCAGTCCGGAACGGCGGCCATCGCATCGGCCTGGCCGGCGACGAACAGCTTCCAGGTGTTGACCGGGCCGGCCGCCTGGGCGTTCACGTCGTTGCGCGTCATGCCCTGGGTCGCCAGCATGCCGAGCAGCGCATAGTAGGTGGTGTCCTGGAAGGCCATGGTGGTCACCACCTTGCCCTTCAGGTCCTTGATCCCACCGGCCACCTTGTCCTTGTTGATCACGAGCTGCATCAGCGAGCCGCCGCCCAGCACCGCGACCGCGCGCACCGGCACGCCATTCGGGCGGACCAGGATCGAGGTGTCGCCGATGCCGCCGCCGATCACCGCATTGCCGGCGCCGAGCTGCTTGGCCGCATCGACGCCGCCGCGCGCCGCCTGGAAGGTCACCTTCAGCCCCTCGGCCGCGTAGTAGCCGCGCTGCTGGGCCACCATCCAGGGGCCGAAGGCGGGCAGGAAGGGGGCCGCCGGCAGCAGATAGGTCACCTCGGTCTGGGCGGCGGCCGGCGTGGCCGGGGCGGCGGCGGCGATGGCGAGAAGGGCGGCAAGGCTGGTGAGGACGCGCTTCATGATTTTCTCCCTGTCGGATCAGTCGGCGGCGGCGGGAAGGTCATCCTCCTCGCCGATGTGCAGCAGTTCCATCAGCTCGGCGACATAGCGGCCGACCGCCGGATGCTTGCGGCGGGCCAGCGGATGGTCGCGGTCGGGCATCTCGACCTGGAATTCGCGGATGATGCGGCCGGGGCGGGCGCTCATCACCAGCACGCGGTCGGACAGCGCCACCGCCTCCACCAGGTCGTGGGTGATGAACAGGCAGGACTTCCCGGCTTCGGCCAGGGTGCGGCCGAGATCCTGCTGCAGCACCATCTTGGTCTGGGCGTCGAGGGCCGAGAAGGGCTCGTCCATCAGCAGCACCGAGGGATCGACGGCCAGCGTGCGCGCCAGCGCCGCGCGCTGGCGCATGCCGCCGGAAAGCTGGTGGGGGTAGTGGTCGAGGAAGCTGCCGAGCCGGCACTTGCGCAGCAGCGTAACCGCGCGCTCGCGCCGCTCGCTGGCGCCAAAGCCCTGGATCTCCAGGCCCAGTTCGACGTTCTGGCGGATGGTCCGCCAGGGCAGCAGCAGGTCCTTCTGCAGCATGAAGGCAACATGCCGGCTGGGCCCGGTGACCGGCTCGCCGTCCACCAGCACGGTCCCGGCGCTGGGCCGGTCCAGGCCGGAGCCCATGTTCAGCAGCGTGCTCTTGCCGCAGCCGGAAGGCCCGATCAGCGACACCACCTCGCCGTCGCGCAGCGCCAGCGTCACGTCCTCCACCGCCACCACCTCGCCCTGGCCGTCGCGGCTGGCGAACACCTTGGCGACATCCTGGAAGGCAAGGCGGGCGGGAGCCATCTCAGGCCCCCAGCCGGGCCAGCGCCGGGGTGTAGTTGTCGACCGTCCACGGACCGCCATCGGGGTGGGCGATGCCGTCCGCGTTCAGCCGGTCGACCACCGCCGGCAAGGTGTCGATCCCTTCCGCGAACATCGCCATCAGCGCGTCGGCCAGGCGATTCTCATAGGCAGATGGCGGGGCGGGGCGGGTCTGCCAGGCGAGGTTCGTGACCTGGCCGGGCCGTTCGATCGCCGCCGGGCCACCCTTCGCTCCGCCGCCGAAGCCGGCCTGCCGGAAGCGCGCCAGTGCCGGGTTCCATTCGATCATGCCCGTCCCCCGTCGTGTGTTTCACTGAAGAAACGTTATTTCTTATGTGGAACAGATTATCCCTTGGGCGGGCGGTTGTAAAGCGCGTCGGCAGACGCCGCCGCGCGCTTTCCGGCCAGGACGGGGGGCAGGGTGTCAGTCGAGCCGCAGGTCGGGGCGCGCCACCAGCCCGCCATCATCGGCAAGCGCGGCCAGCATGTCGGCCGGGGTCAGGCCGTTTGCCGGATGGCGCCAGCCGGGCGCCACCTCGGCCAGCGGGCGCAGCACGAAGGCCCGCTCGGCCAGGCGCGGGTGGGGCAGGACCAGGTCCGGGGTGTCGAGGCGCAGGGCGCCCATGGCCAGGATGTC
>CAZEQG010000273.1:0-4901 GCA_964514295.1 uncultured Alphaproteobacteria bacterium | reverse complement strand
CGTGCGGCACGGAGGGTGGCGGGAAGGCGATGACGGTGGCGGGTCGCCCGGGTGCGGCGAGTTGTCCGGCCGCGGCGCCGATATGCCGGTCGGCAAGGGCCGCCATGTCGATCTGGCGGGCAGCACGGCGCAGGGCCGTGCTGCCAGCGCGCAGGAAGTCGCGCTGCAGCCGCCGGGCCTCGGCCGCGAGCTGGCGGCGGTCGATCCCGAGCCTTTCCGGACATTCGGCGATGCAGACGAAGCGCTGCAGACCGGCGGTGTAGACGACGGCGCGGCCCATATCCTCGGGGTCGAGGCGCACCTCCAGCCGCTCGCCGGTGCCGATATATGGGATTAGCGCGTGCGACCAGAACCAGGCGCGCTCGATCTTCAGTCCCTTTTTGGTGACCGCCCTGCCGCCGGCGGAGGGGGCGAGCAGCAGATCGAGCGCCCGGGGATTGTCGATGCGCTTCACGGCGCGGGTGGCGGCGGCCGCCACCTCGGCCGGGCTGCGGCCCTGCAGCCCGTCATGCGGGCGCCGGGCATATTCGCCTGACAGCCAGGCATCGAGCCTGGCCTGCAGCCCCTCGCGGTCGAGCGCGACATGGTAGAGGTCGCGGTCGGTGGCGCCGAGACGCTCGGCGAAGCTGCGGGTCGCCCGGATCTTCTGGGCCTCCGCGACGCTGGCGCCGGTATAGCCCGGCAGCAGGGGCATCAGGCCGTGCTGGACGGTGCCGATGGCGCGCTCGACGATGCCCTTGCGGTCGGGCGCATGCGCCGGCAGCCGGATATGCGCGATTTCGAGCGCGGCGAGCAGGCCCTGGAAGGCATGCGAACCGAAGTCCGACCCGTTATCGATGCGTAGCGCCGACGGCAGGCCCCAGGCCAGGATGGCGCGCCGGAGCGCCAGCATGGCCGCCTGCGCCGCCGCCGTGCGGGCGACATAGCCCATCATCCGCCGGGTGTGGATGTCGATGGCGATGTAGATCTGGTGGCGGCCGTCGGTCAGCATCACGTCGGTGGGGGATGCGTCGATCTCCCACACGGCGTTGGGGTGCGGCGCAATGCCATCGGCCCGGCCGACGGCGACCAGATGGCGGTTGCGCCAGCCGTCGGGGTCGGTGACGGCGGCCACGATCTGGCGGTTGGTGCCCTTCCAGGCGCTGAGCGCGCGCTGCACCTGGCGCAGGGACGGCAGGCCGCGCAGCGCGATGCTGCCATCGGGAAGCCGCACCGAGACGCGGTCGCCGAATTCGGCCTGCATGAGGTGATGGAGGGCCTGTGTGGAGAGGTGCGGGCGGGCGCAATGGGCGGCGGTCAGCCAGTCGATCAGGCGGGGCGTGGCGAGGTTCGGCGGCGCGGCCAGCGGCATCTCAATGCTGCCGCTGCTGGCGCGGTTGCCGTAGGCGCCGGCGAGGTCGTGGCCTCGCGCGCGGGCGGCGTGCCAGCGCGCCAGGCTGTTTACCGACAGGCCGGAGAGGCCGGGCACGGGCGGCTCCCGACCCTCCTTCACCGCGGCCACATAACCGGCGATCGCCCGGTGGAGGCCATGGCCGCTGGCCGAGCGGTATGCATCGAGGGCAGCCAGCGCCAGCAGCCGCGCGGCGCGGCGGGATTCGGCGGTCATGGCGCCCGCCCGCCGATGGCGCGGGCAATCAGGCGCTCGGCCAGGCCCTGGTCCTGCAGCAGGCCGGAAAGGTCGCGCGAGCGGGCCTCCAGATGCCGGCGGACCAGCATCTGGGCGCCGTATTCCGCGCAGGCCGCGTCATCGGCGGTGAGCAGGCGGAACCCCATGCTCTCGGCAAGGGTCGCGAGCGGCGCGGGGTCGGCCGTCACCTCCATCAGGGCGCGCAGCGCATCGACATGGATGCGCCGCTCCCCTTGCGATGGGGCGACCCACTGGTCGAGCATTGTCTTGGTGATCTCGCGGCCGAGCGCGCGGCTCATCCTGGCCGCGACCTCGATCCGGTCGAGCGGATCGGGGCTGCGCTTGGCGGCCCGCTCCAGCACCGCGCGCAGGACCGGCCGCAGGGCCTGGTCGAAGGCGCTGTCGGGGCCGGGATCATCGGGGGCCACGTGCGAGACGAATATGCGCAGATCGAGGGGGAGTTGGGCGGTGGCGGCCGCCGCGGCCGGGCGGCGCTGCCGCCCGGATGAGGGGCTGCCGGCGCCCCTGCTCATGCGGCGGCCCGCTTTGAGCATTGCGGGGCATGCCCGGCAGGGTAGGATGCCCGCGGATACCGGCGGCGACCGTCTGCGTGCCACCGGCCGGGCCACAGCTCGTGCAGCGGCACGCCGAGGAAGGCGGCGATGGCGCGCTCACCGGCGGGTCGCGGCCGGACCAGTGCCTCGCGGCAGGCGGAAGGCGGTAGTCCGCGGCTGACTGCCAGGGCAGTCAGGGTGACGCCGCGCATGCGCACGGCGGCCTTGATCTGTTCGGGGTGCCAGCTCGCGGATTGCGGTCGATCCATGCGCTTCCAGGTCCACAGCCGGCACCGTCTGACTCACGTGGCCGGCTTCAATTGGCTGTTAAATACAACGTTCGTGGTGAACATGTACTTCTATCCGAGCGTCGTCAACTCTAATCAGATCATCTCCGATCCTATTGGATTGGATCGCAGTGCCTGAGAAGCGGGCCGCGCAGCGCGGCCTGGCGGACAGCCAGGCGCGGTATGGCGTGGCGGAGAGCGCCACCCTGAAGGACCGGATCGCCATGCTGATCGGCCCGGAGGGACCAACTGCCGCGGCACGGCGGTGGCTGATGTCACTCGGTGCGGTGCAGAAATATCTGGCGGGGACGGTGCCGAGCCTGGACAGGGCCGCGAACATCTGCCGGGCCGAGAAAGTGCGGCTGGAGTGGCTGGCGACCGGCGAGGGGCCGATGCGCGAGGGCGAGGAGCCGGCGGCGACGCGGTATCCGGCGATGGGCGAAACGCCCGCGCCGCAGGCCCAGGGGTTCGTGTTCGTGCCGCGCTTCGACATCCGCGCCTCTGCCGGGCCGGGCCTGTTCAACGACCATGAGCAGGTGGTCGACCATCTGGCCTTCCGCGCCGCCTGGGTGCGGCGCACCCTGGGTGTAGACCCTCACAACCTGGTCTTGATCACCGCAATGGGCGACAGCATGGAACCCACGATCCGCGACGGCGACCTGCTGCTGATCGACACCAGCGTGCGCCACGTCCTTGACGATGCCATCTACGTCATCGCCAAAGGCGACGCGCTGGTGGTAAAGCGGCTGCATCAATTCTTCGGCGGCGCCGTACTGATCAAGGGCGACAATCCGTTGTATCCTGAAGAGACCCTGCAAGGCGATGAGCTGCAGGCGCTGCAGGTGGCCGGGCGGGTGCGATGGATCGGGAGGCTGGTGTGATGACACCTGGAGAGCAGATCGGTTTCGGCGTACGGCTGGGCATCGGGATTGCCATCGGGCTGCTGCTGGTGGGCGGGCTGGCGACCTGGCTGTCTCAGCCGGGGCCGAGCGAGGCCGCGCTGCGCGAACGGCAGTATGAGCGCGCCCGCAGTTATCGCGGGCCGGCGGCGCCAAGCGCGCCGAGCAATGTCGTCACCGCGCGCGCATTGTGCGCTTCCGTACTGAACCCGGCCTGCCGCTGCGCGATGGTGGCGCGCGATACTGCCGGGCTGCTTGATGACGCCATCGTGACCCAGGTGCTGACACCAGACCCGGAGATCGGCGGCGGCAGCGTGGCTATTTTCAATGAGGTGCCGTACCGCGACACCGTCATCCGCTACCGCCACGCATGCACCTTCGACGACGACCGCTTCAGCGGCATCCCGAAGGCGACTTGGAAGCTGCTGCCGAGCGAGTAATTCCGTCAAAACAAGGCTCGACGGTTATTTTTGCCGGCGCTGTCATTATTGCGGTCCACTCAATGTGCGGCACATGATGAATGCGCCATTCTTTCCGTCAACATGGCGATGCTCGACGTACTCTGATATTTCTCCATTGCGCGTGACGTGTGGTAGCCAGTTACCGCTAATTCGTTAGTGCGTTGACTCTGCACGATTCACCCCCCCCAAACCATCTGTCGCAACCGGCTTCCCTCCCCCAAACCATCTGTCGCGCGCCGCGTTTTGGAAAATCGCCTCCAGCGGCGCGTTTCTCCCGTGATTTCATGTGGTTCCGTCGCAATGTCCCGCCATATCACGGATTATCCCGCCCGTCGCATCTCCCCCAAACCATCCGTCGCGTTACAGCCTTCATCTCGTTCAGCTTCCGCCGGGCCTCGGTGGCGGAAAGAATGCCGACACCGCTGCCGAAGGGCGTGGTGCCGGGGGTGCCGATGAGGGTGTAGATGCGGCGATACTCCTGATGCAGCGAATCGTTCACCGCATTGGCCAGCGCCCGCACCGCCTCCTGCATCTGCATCGGCATGAAGCCGTCGCGCCCGGTGATCTCGGCCGCCTCCTTGTCGGTCAGGTGGAAGGCGGCCTTCTTCCAGTTGCTGAGCGCGATCTGCACCTTGCCGGGGGCGAGGTCCGGCGGGCTCGGCGGCACCGGTCCGGGGGTGACGTTCTCGGCCGCGATCGCCGCCGGGATCGGCACGTCGATGGTATCGCCCGGCCGCGCCGCCTCGGCCGAATAGTCGAAATTCACCAGCCGCGGCATCGCCGTCTGCTCGCGCAGGCTGGACAGGCCGCGGGCCACCACGGTCGGGATCAGGGTGCTGAGGTCGTTGGACATCGGGTTCTCCTTGACGAAGGGATCAGTCGGTGACGCGCAGGCGCCCGGCGGCGATGGCCGCAACATTGGCGTTGAGCGCCGCCTGGTCACGGATGCTGATGGCGGGGGCGGCGGCCGCGGGGGCGGCGCCGAGCGCACCGCTGCCGGCAGGACGGACGGGAGCGAAGGCAGGCGCGTAGCGCGCATCCGTGCGCATCGCCTCCAGCAGCGCGGCCAGCGG
>CAZEQG010000272.1:0-4902 GCA_964514295.1 uncultured Alphaproteobacteria bacterium | reverse complement strand
CGGTTGGCCGGCTCTCAGCCCAGGCGCGCCAGCAGCCGGTGCTGCCAGGCGATGTTGCGGCGCTCGGCGATCCGCCGGGCGGTGACGGCCCGTGCCCGCCCCAGCTCTCCCGCCCGCTCCAGCGCGTCCAGATGGATCAGCTCGAACAGGTCGCGCTGGGCATGGCTGCCGCCGATCTCCTGCAGGCGCGCCAGCACCGGCTGGAGATGCGCCACCGCCTCGGCGAAGCGGCCAAGGCCGGCCGCCGCGATCCCCCGCCCGGCCGGCACCGCGACCTCCCGCCATGTGCGCCGGACGAAGGGATCGACGGTGGCGGCATCGGCCTCCAGCCGGGCCAGCTTCATCGCCACCGCCTCGGCCTTTCCGGCGCGCGCAAGGCCATAGAGGTACTGCAGGTCGTTGAACGGGCTGACGGTCTCGTCGATGCGTGCTTCCAGGAATCCGGCAAGCTCGCGCCAGCGCTCGCCGACATCGACCCCGCGCAGCTCCAGCCGCGCCAGCAGCGACACGGCGTTGATCTGGTCTTGCGAGTACTCCTTCCACACCCCCCATACCCGGGTATCGTAGAGCGCCAGCGCCTCGGCCGCCTCGTCGCGGTCGAGATGGAACAGCGCCGTGTGCCACCAGTTGTGCGTCAGCATGAAGGAGTTGCACTCGGTCCAGGTGTCGGCATGGGCGCGCATGAAGCGGATGCCCTCGTCCAGCCGGCCTTGCGTCTCCTGGGCATGGGCATAGGCGTGCTGGGCCCAGGGATCGTTGCGGCTGGCGGCGAGCGCGCGCATCGCCGCCTCCTCGGCGGCGGGGATGCGGTGCGCCTGCTCCAGCGAGAAGGCGTGCATGCCATGCACATAGCCAACATCGGCGATGGCCGGCAGCACCGTCTCGATCAGGCGCAGCATGCCGTCGAAATCACCCAGGTGGAAATGGTGGATCTGGCCGAACTTGGCCGCCAGCAGGTCGCGCGGAAAGCGCCGGGCGAGTTCGCCATGGGCGGCGATCACCGCCTCGTGGCGGCCCTCCACCCAGGCGCCGACCGCGGCGACATAGAGGCTTTCCCGCTCCGTCGCCGGGGCGGCCCGCGCCGCCGCCAGGAAGGGCCGCGCCAGATCGGCGGCATTGCCGGTCTCCATGAACATCATCAGCGTGGCGGCATAGGCATTGGCGATGGCGCAGTCCGGCGCGGCGCGCGCGGCCTTCAGGATCACCGCCGCCGCCCGGCCATAGCCCAGCGCCTCCCCGGCGAACTGGTCGATGGCGGCGATGGTGGCGGGATCATCGGTGGAAACGGCATTGCCGAAGCGGTCAGCGAGCATGGTTTTCTCCGTGGGCGGCCCACTCTAGCATGCGTCCCGGAGGTGCCCATGCCCGTTACCGTGATCATGAATGCAGACTGGACCATCGCCTGGGACGGGCGGGCCAAACGCCACGTCTATCTGCGCGGTGCCGACACCGCCTTTGCCGACGGCCGCATCACCTTCGTCGGCAAGGGCTACCAGGGGCCGGCCGATGTGGTGGTGGACGGGCGGGACCGGCTGGTGATGCCGGGCCTGGTCAACATCCACGCCCATCCTTCCAGCGAGCCGCTGCGCAAGGGCATCACCGACGAGATCCGCAGCCCCGGTTTCTGGCATTCCTCGCTCTACGAGTTCCTGACCGTGTTCGAGACCGACCTTGAAGGCTGGCGGGCGGCGATGCAGGTGGGGCTGGCCGAACTGCTGCTCAGCGGCTGCACCACCGTGGCCGATCTCAGCTTTCCCTTCGATGGCTGGCTCGACCTGCTGGCAGATTCCGGCATCCGCGCCGTGGCCGCACCGGTCTACCGCGATGCGCGCTGGTATACCCGCAACGGCCATTCCCTGGAATATGAGTGGGACACCGGCCGCGGCCGCCAGCAGTTCGACCAGGCCCGGCAGCTGATCGAGCTGGCCCGCCAGCATCCCAGCGGGCGCCTGTCAGGCATGGTCTCGCCGGCCCAGATCGACACCTGCTCGGCCACGCTGATCCGCGACAGCCACGACTACGCGGCCGAGCGCGACCTGCCCTTCCAGATCCATGCCGCGCAATCGGTCACCGAGTTCCACGAGATGGTGCGCCGCCACGGCAAGACGCCGATCCAGTGGCTGCATGCGATCGGGGGCCTGAGCCAGCGCAGCATCATCGGCCACGGCATCTTCCTCGACCACCATCCCTGGCTGCACTGGACCACGCGGGAGGACATCGGGCTGCTGGCCGGAGCCGGGGCGACCGTCGCCCACTGCCCCACCGTGTTCGCCCGGCGCGGCATCACCCTGCGCAGCTTCGGCAGCTATCGCCGGGCGGGCATCAATCTGGGCATCGGCACCGACACCTATCCGCACAACATGCTGGAAGAGATGCGCGCGGCCGCCAACAACGCGCGGGTGATCGCCGAGAGCGTCGACGACCTGATGACGGCCGACATCTTCGACGCCGCGACGCGGGGCGGCGCCCGGGCCCTGCGCATGGACGACATCGGCGGCATCGCCCCCGGCTTCCGCGCCGACCTGGTGCTGGCCGACACCCGCCACCCGGCAATGCGGCCGCTGCGCGAGCCGCTGCGCAGCCTGATCGGTGTTGCCGCCGAGCGGGCGGTGCGCGACGTCTATGTCGGCGGCGACAAGGTGGTGGCCGACGGGCGCTGCCTGACCATCGACCTCGCCGCCGCCAGCCAGGCGCTGGAGGAGGCCCAGGCGCGCTGCCTCGGCACGGCGCCACGCAACGACTGGGCGGGCCGCTCCGCCGCCGACCTCGCCCCGCTCGCCCTGCCCATCCTGGAGAACCTGCCATGACCGCCGACAACCTGCGCATCGACGGCGCCCGGCTGTGGGCCAGCCTGATGGAGCTGGCCCGCATCGGCGCCACCGAGAAGGGCGGCGTCTGCCGCATCGCGCTCACCGACCTCGACCGCCAGGGCCGCGACCTGTTCGTGGGCTGGGCGAAGGCGGCAGGCTGCACCGTGAGCGTGGATGCCATCGGCAACATCTTCGCCCGCCGCCCCGGCCGGAACGACAGCCTGCCGCCGGTGATGACCGGCAGCCACCTCGACACCCAGCCGACCGGCGGCAAGTTCGATGGCGCCTATGGCGTGATGGCGGGGCTGGAGGTGATCCGCGCCCTCAACGATGCCGGCTATGAGACCGAGGCGCCGATCGAGGTCGCGGTGTGGACCAACGAGGAAGGCGCCCGTTTCGCCCCGGCGATGGTCGCCTCCGGCGTGTTCGCCGGCGTCTTCGGGCTGGACTACGGGCTGTCGCGCCGCGACCTCGACGGGGTCAGCCTGGGCGAGGCGCTGGCGGCCATCGGCTATGCCGGGCAGGCACCGGTCGGCGGCCGGCCGATCGGCGCCTTCTTCGAGGCCCATATCGAGCAGGGACCGATCCTGGAGGCCGAGGGCCGGGTGATCGGCGTGGTCGAGGGCGCCCAGGGCATCCGCTGGTACGACGTCACCATCACCGGGCGGGAGGCTCATGCCGGGCCGACGCCGATGACGGTGCGCCGCGACGCGCTGCTGGGGGCGGCACGCCTGATCCAGTCCGTGATCGCCATCGGCAACGCCCATCCACCCTTCGGGCGGGCCACCATCGGGCAGATGCAGGTGCTGCCGGGCTCGCGCAACACCATTCCGGGCAAGGTCACCCTCACGGTCGACCTGCGCCACCCCGATGAGGGCGTGCTGGCGGCCATGGACGGCGAGTTCCGCGCCGCCGCCGCCGCGCTCGACGGGCTGGAGACGGTGGTCGACCAGATCTGGCACTCCCCCGCCATCGCCTTCGATCCCGACTGCGTGGCGGCTGTGCGCAAGGCCACCGAGAAGCTCGGCTTCAGCCACATGCCGATCGTCTCGGGCGCCGGGCACGACGCCCTCTACATCTCCCGCGTGGCACCTACCGCCATGGTGTTCGTGCCCTGCAAGGATGGCATCTCGCACAACGAGGTGGAGGACGCCGACCCCGATCACCTCGCCGCCGGCTGCCAGGTGCTCCTGCACGCCATGGTGGAACGGGCGAACGCCATGGCGCCGAAGTAGGGTGCGGACGGTTGCCGCGGCGCGAGACTGGGTGCTACGCTACTGCTATGGTTGGTGAAGCCGACAACCTGGTTCTCGAACGTCTGCGCGCAATCCGCGGCGAGCGTACGGCGATACGCCAAGAACAGCGCGGGCAGCGGGAGCGGCTGTCGAGCATCGAGCGCATGCTGGCGCATTTCGAGCAGAACTTTGCCGTCATGAACGCCCGCTTCGACCGGATGCATGACCGGCTGGACCGCATCGAGCGCCGGCTGGAGCTGGCGCCCGCCTGAGCGTGTCAGGCGCGCATCTCGGCCAGGAGCGGGTCGAGCCGCCCGGCCGCGTCCAGCGCGTGCAGGTCGTCGCAGCCACCGACATGGGTGTCGCCGATGAAGATCTGCGGCACCGTGTTGCGGCCGCCGGTGCGGCTGCGCATCTCTTCCCGGCGGCGGGAATCGGAGAACACGTCGACTTCCTGGTACGTCACGCCCTTGCGGTCCAGCAGGGCCTTCGCCCGCGCGCAATAGGGGCACCACATGCTGGAATAGACCACGATCTCGGCCATGTTCGGACCCGCTCCCGCCCTTGCCAGGATTGCCACCGCGTTACAGATCGTCGCTGATCACCGCGCGTGCCAGGGTCAGGATGAAGATTTTTCGCGCCCCCGCCCGCCGCAGCACGGCCGCGCAGGCATTCACCGTGGCACCGCTGGTCAGCACGTCATCCACCAGCAGCACCGCCCGCCCCGCCACCTTCGCCGCGCCTCCCGGGCGCAGGACAAAGGCACCGGCGACATTGCGCGCCCGCGCCCGCCTTCCGAGCAGGCCTTGTGAGGGCGTGCGCCGGTGGCGGCGCAGCAGGTCCGGTGCGGCCGGCAG
>CAZEQG010000271.1:0-4904 GCA_964514295.1 uncultured Alphaproteobacteria bacterium | reverse complement strand
AGTGGCAGGCGGTGCGCGGGCATGCCGAGGCGGTGCTGGCGGCGCTGGCGGACAGCCCGTGGCGGATCGGGCGGGTGGCCGAAGGCAGCCATGTGGTCCGCCTGCATCTGCCGGGCGGCGATCCAGCCGCGACCCGGGCGGCGGCCCTGGCGGAGGGGCTGGAACTGCCACCGCCGGCCGGCGACGGGTTCTGGGTGAAATGCAATCCCGGCTGGCTCGCCCGAGAGCCCGCCGACATCGCCGCCGCGCTCAGCCGAGCCGCGCGCCCAGGATGATGGCGCCTTCTGTCTGCGAGGGATCCACCCGGCACTCGATGAACTGCGCCCCGGTCATGTTGGCTTCCCGGAACACCGCGCCGGCCAGCCGGGCGCGGGTCACCCGCACGCCGCGCAGATCGGCCCGGGTGAGGATGGTGCCGGTCAGGTCGGGCGCCATCTCGCGCCCGGTCTTGTTGCCCTTGGCGTCGCGGATCGGCAGCGGCTCGAACACCACATCGCGCAGGATCGCCTCCGCCAGCCGCGCCCCGGCGAACACCGTGCCGGACAGGGTGGAGCCCGAGAGGTCGCAGCGGTCCATCACCGCGCCCTTGAAATCGGCCAGCAGCAGCTCGCAATCGGCCAGCCGGGCGCCGATCAGCCGGGCCCCGGTCATCAGCGCGGCGCGCAGGTCGCAGGCGGTGAAATCGACGCCGGAAAGGTCGGTGTAGGACAGGTCGATGCGCTGGCCCTCCTGGCCGTTGCTGGCGATCCACAGGGAATGGGCATCGATCGCCTCCTGCAGGTGGGCCGGAAGCTGGGCCTTGCCGGACCGGGTGATGGCACCGTCGAGATTGGCGTTCTCCAGCACCGCCGTGCTCAGGTCGACATTGCGCAGGTTGGCGTTGCGCAGGTCCGCCCCGCTGAAATCCGCCCCCTCGACCGCGGCCCCGATCAGCACCGCGTCCTTCAGCTTGGCACCGCGGAAGGACGCCCCTGACAGATCGGCACCGGACAGGTTCACCGCATACATGCGCGAGCCGGCGAAGCTGGCATTGCGGGCCGAGGCGACGGCCATGTTGGCGCCGCTGAGGTCGGCCTCGCCGAAATTGGCATCGTCGATCTTGGCGCCGGAAAGATTGGCGGCGCGTTCCTCGCGGGTTTCGCCCTTGGCGGTCCACTGCACGATCTGGCCACTGCGCAGATCGGCCCCTTCCAGCTTGGCGCGGCGGATGTTGGCACGGCCGAGATTGGCACCCCGCAGGTCCGAGCGCGAGAGATCGGCGTCCTGCAGGTCGGCGTCCATGAAGTTGGCGCCGAACAGGTCGGCCGAGGAAAGGTCGATCCCCGCCAGGGAGCAGCCGGCAAGGCTTGCCGCCGGCAGCACCGCCCCGGTCAGCTTGCGCGAGGCGAGGCCTAGCCCGTCGAGCCGGGCATTTCGCAGGGTCAGCCGCTTGCCGCCCTGCTTGCCGGCGACATAGTCCTCATGAGCCTGGATGGCCCGGAACACGTCCCTGGCCTGCTCGACGGTAAGCCCCCCTTTTGTGGTCGCAGGCCCGCCACTCATCGGTTCTCACTCCTGCACCCGACATCACCGCAGTCCTTAAGGCAGGATCGTTAACCAATCCTTTCCGAATTGACATCGTGCTTTCGAATGAACGCCCGTTCAGGGATCAAAGCCCAGCTGCGTCAACCTATGCGGGAAGCCTTGTCCGCCAGGGGATGGCCATGATCCAGCGGGCCATGACCGCTGCCCAGGCCCGGCGCGCGGCGGATCGCCTCCTGGACATAGAGGCGGGCCCGGCGCACCGCATCCTTCACCGGCATGCCCTGGGCAAGGCCCACGGCGATCGCGGACGCCAGCGTGCAGCCGGTGCCATGGGTGTGCCGGCTGTCCACCCTGGCGCTGGTGAAGGCGTGGAACTCGCTGCCGGTCACCAGAATGTCCGTCACCTGCTCGCCCGGCAGATGGCCGCCCTTCATCAGCACGGCGCGGGGGCCCAGCGTCAGCAGCATGCGCCCGACCTTGCCCATGTCCTCAGGATCCTGGATGCGGCGGCCGGACAGCAGCTCGGCCTCCGGCAGGTTGGGCGTCAGCACCGTGGCGCGCAGGATCAGCTCGGCCTTCAGCGCATCGATCGCCGATTTCTCCAGCAGCGGGGCGCCACCCTTGGCCACCATCACCGGGTCAACGACCAGCGGAACCCCGGCGGCGTGGCTGTCCAGCATGGCGCACACGGCCTCGATCACCTCCGCCCGGTGCAGCATGCCGGTCTTCACCGCATCGGCGCCGATATCGCCCAGCACCGCCTCCATCTGCCGCTCGATGAAGGGTACCGGCACCTCCTGGATGCCGTGCACGCCCAGCGTGTTCTGTGCCGTCAGCGCGGTGATGGCGGTCGCGGCATAGCCGCCGAGCATGGTGACCGTCTTGATGTCGGCCTGGATGCCGGCGCCGCCGCCGGAATCCGAGCCGGCGACGATGAGGACGCGGCCGCGCGAGCCCATCACGCGGCCGCTGCGATCGCCGCGACGATCTCGTCGACCACGCGCTCGACCAGGGTTGAATCGCTGCCCTCCGCCATCACGCGGATCACCGGCTCGGTGCCGGACTTGCGGATCAGCACCCGCCCGTCGCCGTTCATGCGCTCCTCCCCGTCGCGGATCGCCGCCTGCACTGCCGGGCGCTCCAGCACCTGCGGCGTATTGACCCGGACGCTCTTCAGAAGCTGCGGATAGGGCGTGAACACGCGGGCTGCCTGCGACAGCGGCCGGCCGCCCTCGACCAGCACCGACAGCACCTGGAGGGCGGCGACCAGCCCGTCGCCGGTGGTGGCATGGTCGCTCATGACGATGTGGCCGGACTGCTCGCCGCCAAGGTTGTAGCCGCCGGCGCGCATCCGCTCCACCACGTAGCGGTCGCCCACCCCGGTGCGCTCCAGCGTCAGCCCGCGCGCCGCGAGGTGCTTTTCCAGCCCCAGGTTGGACATCACCGTGGCCACCACCCCGCCGCCCCTGAGCCGGCCCTGCTCGGCCCAGGAACCGGCGATCAGGGCCATGATCTGGTCGCCATCGACGATCGCCCCGGTCTCGTCGGCGACGATCAGCCGGTCGGCGTCGCCATCCAGCGCGATGCCGATATCGGCGCCATGGGCGGCCACCTGGGCCTGCATGCCGGCCGGGTGCACGGCCCCGCATTTGTGGTTGATGTTGAAGCCGTCGGGGCTGACCGCGACCGGGATCACCTCGGCCCCCAGCTCGTGCAGCACCGCCGGCGCCGTGCGGTAGGCCGCGCCATTGGCGCAATCCACCACCACCCGCAGCCCGTCCAGCCGCCGGCCCTTGGGGAAGGTGGCCTTGACGAACTCGATGTAGCGGCCGGGTGCATCCTCCAGCCGGCGGGCCCGGCCAAGCCGCGGCGAGGGCGCCAGATGCGCCGTCATGTCGGATTCGACCAGGGCCTCGATCTCCGCCTCGGTCTCATCCGACAGCTTGTAGCCATCCGGCCCGAACAGCTTGATGCCGTTGTCGGCGAAAGGATTGTGCGAGGCCGAGATCATCACGCCCAGATCGGCCCGGAGCGAGCGTGTCAGCATGGCGACCGCCGGCGTCGGCATGGTCGCGACCAGCACCACATCCATGCCGATCGAGATGAAGCCCGCCGTCAGCGCCGGCTCCAGCATGTAGCCGGACAGCCGGGTGTCCTTGCCGATCACCGCGAGATGCCGGCGGTCACTGCCGGAGTGGAACTTCACCCCCGCCGCCATCGCCACCTTCAGGCACAGCTCCGCCGTCATCGGCATGGTGTTGGCCGTGCCCCTGATCCCATCGGTGCCGAACAGCCGTCGCGCCATCTGCCTTGCCGCCTCCCCTCGCTGCCTGCCGGCCGGCCCTGCCACCTGCCGCCGGCCCGCCCTTCTAGGCCGCTGCCCCGATGGCGCGCGCCACCGCGAAAGCCTGCCTCGTTTCGCGCACGTCGTGCACCCGGAAAAGCTGCACCCCCTGGGCCAATCCGGCAAGAGCCGCCGCAAGCGAGCCTGCCAGACGCTGGTCCGGCCGCTCGCCATCGGACAGCTTGGCGATGAAGCCCTTGCGCGATGCCCCCAGCAGCACCGGGCAGCCCAGCCCGTGAAACAGCGCCAGGCGCCCCAGTATCTCCAGATTGTGGCTGATCGCCTTGCCGAAGCCGATGCCGGGATCGACCGCGATGTTGGCTTCGGCGATGCCGGCGGCCCGGCAGGCGGCCACCCGGGCGGCCAGCGCATCGAACACGTCGAGGGCCGCATGCTCGTATTGCGGGTTCACCTGCATGGTGCGGGGGTCGCCCTGCATGTGCATCAGCACCACCTGGCAGCCCTGGGCGGCCACCAGCGCCAGGCTGCGGGCATCGCCGGCAAGGGCGGTGACGTCGTTGACGATGCTGACCCCGGCGGTCAGCGCCGCCGCCATGGTGCCGGCGTGCCGGGTATCGACGGACAGCGGCACGCCGAGCGGCGCGATGCCCTGGACCACCGGCAGCACCCGGCGCCGCTCCTCGGCCTCGTCGACCGGTTCGGCGCCGGGGCGCGTCGATTCGCCGCCGATATCGATGATGTCGGCCCCGTCATCCATCAGCCGCAGGGCCCGGCGCACAGCCTCGGCCGGGTCGAGGAAGCGGCCGCCATCGGAGAAGGAATCGGGGGTGACGTTCACCACCCCCATAAGCCGGGGAACCTCCATGGTCAGGCCGGCAAAGGGCGGCCGCGGGCGCGACAGGCGCTCCAGCAGCACATTGACCCGCGACTGCACGATGCCGCCCTGGCGGTCGGCCCAGTCGCGCAGGTCGTCCAGCCCCACCCGCACCGACCGGCAGCGCGCCGGCCCACGCAGGATCAGCTCGACCTCGGCGAAGGCAAGGGGCCCGCCGGCCAGCGGCAGCGCCCGCCGCCC
>CAZEQG010000270.1:0-4928 GCA_964514295.1 uncultured Alphaproteobacteria bacterium | reverse complement strand
AGGCCGCGGGTATAGGGGTGGCGCGGGGCGGCCAGCAGGGCCGCGGTCTCGCCCGCCTCCACCACCTGGCCGGCATACATCACCACCACCCTGTCGCAGTGGTTGGCGACCACGCCAAGATCATGGGTGACCAGCACCACCGCCATGCCAAGCTCGGCCCGCAGCCGGTCGATCAGTTCCAGCACCTGGGCCTGGATAGTGACGTCGAGCGCGGTGGTCGGCTCGTCGGCGATCAGCAGCTTCGGCCGGCAGGCGAGCGCCACCGCGATCATGATGCGCTGGCGCATGCCGCCGGAGAACTGGTGCGGATAGTCGGTGAGCCGCCCGGCGGCGGCCGGGATGCCCACCATCTCCATCAGCGCCACGGCACGCCGGGCGGCATCGGCGCCGGGATCATGGGCGCGGATCGTCTCGACGAGCTGGGTGCCCACGGTCAGGGCCGGGTTGAGGGCGGTCAGCGCGTCCTGCATGGTCATCGCGATCTCGCGCCCGCGCAGGCGGCGCATCGCCTCCTCCGGCAGGGCACGCAGGTCGCGGCCGGCGAACAGGATGCGCCCGGCCTCGACCCGGCCCGGCGGGCGCACCAGACCCATGACGCTGGCGAAGGTGACGGATTTTCCCGAGCCGGATTCCCCCACCACGCCCAGGCATTGCCCAGCCTCGACGGTCAGCGACACGCCATCGACGGCGCGCACGGTGCCGGCCGGCGTCGGAAACACCGTCACCAGCCCGTCGATCTCCAGGAGCGCGCTCAACTGTGCAGCCTCGGGTCCAGCGCGTCGCGCAGGCCCTGGCTGGCCACGTTGATCGCCAGCACCAGGGCCAGGATGGCCAGGCCGGGCAGGGTCGACACCCACCATGCCTCGTACATGAACTCCCGCCCGTCGGCGACCATCGAGCCCCAGGAGGCGTCGGGCGGCTGCACGCCAAGGCCGAGGAAGCTAAGGCTTGCTTCCAGGATGATCACATGGGCCATGCGGATGGTGGAGACCACCAGCACCGGCGACAGGATGTTGGGCAGGATCTCGCGCAGCATGACATGGCCGGGCGAGGCGCCGACCGCCCGCGCCGCCTCGACATACTCCATCTCGCGGGCGCCCAGCGTCTCGCCGCGCACCACCCGGCAGGGCACCACCCATTCCTTGTAGACCAGCGCCAGGATGATGTTCTGCAGCCCGGGCCCCATCATCGCCATCAGCCCGATGGCGAAGATCAGGTAGGGAAAGCCCAGCAGGATGTCGACCAGGCGCGACACCAGGATGTCGACCCAGCCGCGGAAGTAGCCCGCCGCCAGCCCGGCCAGGATGCCAAGCCCGGTCGCCACCACGACCACCGTGAGGCCGACCGCGATCGAGATGCGGGCGCCGTGGATCATCCGCGACAGGATGTCCCGGCCGAGCCCGTCGCAGCCAAGCGGATGGGCCCATTCCCCGCCCGCGGCCCAGACCGGCGGCTGCAGGCGCCGGAACAGGTCGGCCTCGGCCGGGTCGTGCGGCGAGATCCAGGGCGCGAGCAGCGCCGCCAGGGCGAAACCCGCCACCACCACGGCCGAGGCCACGGCCCAGTGATTGGCGCGGAAGCGGCGCCAGCCAAGCGCGCGCGGCGAGATGCCGGCATCCAGGGCGGGGGCGCCGGCACTCACAGCCGGACCCGCGGGTTGAGCACGGTGTAGAGGATGTCGGCGAGGAAATTCAGCAGCACATAGGTGACCGCGTAGAGCAGGACGGCGGCCTGCACCAGGGGATAGTTGCGGGCGAAGATGCCCTCGACCACCAGCCGGCCCAGCCCCGGCCAGCCGAACACCGTCTCCACGATCATGTTGCCGCCGAGGAGCGAGCCGGTCTCCAGCGCCGCCACGGTGACGGTCGGCGCCAGCGCGTTCTTCAGCCCGTGGACGGCCAGGATGCGCGCCCGCGACAGGCCCTTGGCGCGGGCGAACAGCATGTAGTCGGCGCGCAGCACCTCCAGCATCGAGGCACGGGTGACGCGGGTGAGGATCGCCGCCATCGGCAGGGCCAGGGTGAGGGCCGGCAAGATGATGTGGGACAGGGCATCGAGGAAGCTCCGCGGGCGGCCGGCCACCAGCGTGTCGATCAGGGCAAAGCCGGTGACCATCGGCACCTCGGCCGAAAAGCCCATGCGCCCGGAGACCGGCAGCAGGCGGAGCTGCACCGCGAACAGCAGGATCAGCAGGATGCCGAGCCAGAAGCCAGGCAGCGAGGTGCCGACCAGCGAGCCCACCGTGGCCAGCCGGTCGGGCAGGGTGTTGGCCCTGACCGCCGCCCAGACGCCAAGCGGGATGGCGATCACGAGCGATATCAGCAGGGCCACCAGCGTCAGCTCTATGGTGGCGGGCAGCCGTTCGCCGATCACCTCGATCACCGGCCGGCGGTGAAAGAAGCTGAGGCCGAATTCGCCGCGCAGCGCATTGGCGAGATAGGCCAGGAAGCGCTCGTGCAGCGGCAGGTCGAGCCCCATGTCGCGGCGCAGCGCGGCGATCAGCTCCGGCGAGGCGCGCTGGTCGCCCAGCATGATCTCGACCGGGTCGCCCGGGGTCAGCGCCGTCATCAGGAAGACGATGGCGCTGACCCCGAGGAGGACGGGCAGAAGCTGCAGGAGCCGTTCGATCAGGGAGGCTAGGCGCATGGCTTCGAGCCGGCTCCGCCTTGGCCTATTCCAGGTAGGCGTCGTGCAGGTTGATGCGGCTGTCGGCGCTGGGCTGCCAGCCCTTCAGCCGCCGCGACACGCCGTAGAGGTCCTGCGGCAGCCACAGGAAGATCCACGGCGCATCGGCATTCACCTTGGCCTGGGCGTCGAGATACATCTGCCTGCGCTTGGCGCGGTCCACCTCGATGTCGGCGGCATCGATCAGGCGGTCGACCTCGGCGTTCTGGTAGCCTGCGGAATTGCCGCGCCCGCCGCTGCGCAGCGTCGGCATCATGATGTCGGAGGGATCGAGCGAGCCGTTGCCCCAGGAGGTCAGGAACATGTCGCGTTCGGCCCGGCGGTCCTTGTTCTGCCAGATCGGGGTCAGCACGGCCCCTTCCCAGATCTGGGCCCGGGCCTGGACACCGACGCGCTGGAGCATGGCCGCGATGGCCTCGGCCACCTCCTTGAAGGCGCCCTGCGTGTCGATGGTCAGCGACAGATTGCTCACCCCCGCCTCCGCCAGCAGCCTGCGGGCAAGATCGGGATCATAGCGGTATTCGGGCAGCGCGTCGTTGAAGGCGAAGGCGTCCGGGCTCAGCACCCCGTTCAGCGGGGTGGCGGTGCCGTTCAGGATGCGGGCGATGATCAGCTTCTTGTCGACGGCATGGTTCAGCGCCCGGCGCACGCGCACGTCGTCGAACGGCTTCTTGGCGGTGTTGAAGGCCACGAAGAAGGTGCGGGTGCCATTCACGGCGGCAACCCGCGCCGTGCTGCTGGCCTCGACCTGGCGCATCGCGGAGGGCGGCAGCTCGTTGATGATGTGCACCTCGCCGGCGAGCAGCGCGGCGACGCGGGCGGCATTGTCGGGGATCACCTTGAAGATCACCCGCTCGACCTTGGCCGGGCCCACCGGTGGAATGTCCGTGGCGCCGCCGTAATAGCCGGCAAAGCGCTCCATGATCACGGCATCGCCGCGCCGCCACTCCACCAGCTTGAACGGCCCGGTGCCGTTCACCATGGTCGCCAGCGCGGCCGAGCCGTGCTTTTCGGTGAAGGCCTTGGAGACCACCTCCTGGAAGGGCAGCATCGGCGGCAGGATCGGCCAGGGCTCCTTCAGCGTGAAGCGCACGGTGCGCTGATCGCGGATCGTCACCTCCGACAGGGGGCCGAGCAGGCTCTGCCGCGGGCTGGTCTGGCCGCCCATAGCGCCGGGCTTGGTCAGCCGGTCGAAGGTGAACTTCACGTCCTCGGCCGTCATCGCCTGCCCGTCATGGAAGGTCACACCCTGGCGCAGGGTGAAGTCGTAGGTCAGGGCATCCACCTGGACGTAGGATTCCGCCAGCTCCGGCACCACCGCCATCTTGGCGTCGCGGGTCAGCAGCCCGTCCATCATGTTGCGGATCACCGTCTCGGTCTCGCGCGAGCGATGGTTCGCCGGATCGAGGGTCAGCGCGTCCTGCGTGAAGCCGACGCGCAGCTCCTGCGCCGGGGATGCCGCCGGGGCCGCCGCGGCAATGAGGACGAGCACGCCCGCCGCATGGTTTCGCCAAGCACTCATGGTCACCTCCACCGTCCGTTCCGGCACAATACGGGCCGGTTCCGCGCCCTTGCGGGCTGGTTGGAGCAGATGGTAGCAACCGGTATGCCAGCGCGCCCGGGCGGCGCGGATGGCGGTATTCAGCCGCTTGGGCGGCGGGGCTTCGGGGTGGTGTGCAGGCGTTCCACGCCTGGCGTGCGAAACGCGCGCATGAAAGGGCGGGGACGGCGCCCGCTAGGCCCCGGCCACCGTCATGGTGTCGATGCGCAGGGTCGGGCTGTCCATCCCGGCCCTGAACTCCAGGTCGCTGGCGGGGGTAAGGCCGGCGAACATGTCCTTGAGGTTCGCCGCCACCGTCACCTCGCTGACCGGGTGGGCGATCTCGCCGCCGATGATCCAGAAGCCGGCGGCGCCGCGGCTGTAGTCGCCGGTCACCGGGTTGATGCCGAAGCCCATCAGCTCGGTGACATAGAAGCCTTCGGGAATGTCGGCGATCAGCTCCTTCGCGGTGACATGGCCGGGGGCGAGATAGAAGTTGGAGGTGGCCGGCGAGGGCGGGCCGGAGGTTCCCCGCCCGGCATGGCCGGTGGGCGCGAGGCCGAGCTGCCGGGCCGAGGCGAGGTCGAGCAGCCAGGTCTGCAGCACGCCGTCGGCAACGATGTCGGTGGGCCGGCTGGCCAGCCCTTCGCCGTCGAAGGGGCGCGAGCGCAGCCCGCGCGGCCGGTGCGGATCGTCGATGATG
>CAZEQG010000269.1:0-4935 GCA_964514295.1 uncultured Alphaproteobacteria bacterium | reverse complement strand
GAGGGCGTGCCGGGGCGCCAGGTGGCGGCGGTGATCTCGGAGACGATCCGCGACCTCACCGCCCGTGCCGCGGTGCTGGCGGCCGAAGAGCTTGCCGCCGGCCCGCTGGGCCCGGCCCCGGCCGCCTGGTGCGTGATGGTGCTGGGCTCGGGCGGGCGCGGCGAAAGCCTGCTGGTGCCCGATCAGGACAATGCCCTGATCCACGCCGGCGGCGAGGCCGACGATGCCTGGTTCGCCGCCTTCGGGGCGCGCATCGCCGATCTTCTGGACGCTGCCGGGGTGCCCTACTGCAAGGGCGGGGTGATGGCCCGCGAGGCGCTGTGGCGGCACTCGCGCCAGGGCTGGCGCGAGACCGTCGCCGGCTGGATCGCAAGGCCCCAGGGCGAAAGCCTGCTCAACGTCGACATCTTCTTCGACCTGATGCCGGTGGCGGGCGATGCAGGGCTGGCGGAGGCGCTGAGGGCCGATGCCCTGGCCCTTGCCAGGGGCGCGCGCAGCTTCCTTGCCAATCTTGCCGGCTCGCTCGACCCCATGCGCCCGCCGCTCGGCTTCTTCGGCGGCATCCGCACCGAGGCGGGGCGGGCCGATCTGAAGCTCGGCGGGCTGCTGCCGCTGGTCTCCGGCGCCCGGGTGCTGGCCCTGAAAGCCGGCAGTGCCGCCACCTCCACCCCCGGGCGCCTTGCCGATGCGCACGCCGCCGGCCTGCTGAACGAGGCCGACATGCTGCTGCTCGACCGCTCGCATACCGCGGTGGTGGAGGCGGTGCTGGCGCAGCAGATCGCCGACATCGCCGCCGGGATCGCCCCGTCGACGCGGGTGGCGACGGCCGGCCTGCCGGCGCATCGCCGCAGCCTGCTGCGGCTCGCCCTGGAAGCCGCCGGCCGGGTGCCCGAGATCGTCAGGGAAGGCTTGTCGGGCTGACCCCGCTTCCGCTATTCCCTTGGCCGCACGCGAAAGCCCGAGGGACCGATGGCCGCCTATCAGTACATCTATGTGATGAAGAAGCTGGGAAAGACCTATCCCGGCGGCCGGGAGGTGCTGAAGGACATCTGGCTCAGCTTCCTGCCGGGCGCCAAGATCGGCGTGATCGGCGGCAATGGCGCCGGCAAGTCCACCCTGTTGAAGATCATGGCCGGGGTGGAGAAGGACTTCAGCGGCGAGGCATGGGCGGCCGATGGCGTGAAGATCGGCTATCTGGCGCAGGAGCCGGAGCTGGATCCCGCCAAGACGGTGATGGAGAACGTGCTGGAGGGGCTGGGCGAGACGAAGCGCCTGGTCGACCGCTTCAACGAGGTCTCCGCACGCTTCGGCGAGGAGCTGTCCGACGACGAGATGAACGGCCTGATCGCCGAGCAGGCGGAGTTGCAGGAGAAGATCGACGCCCTCGGCGGCTGGGAGATCGAGCGCACGGTCGAAATCGCCATGGACGCGCTGCGCTGCCCGCCGGCGGAGGCGGGCGTCACCACGCTGTCGGGCGGCGAGAAGCGCCGGGTGGCGCTGTGCCGGCTGCTGCTGGAGAAGCCGGACCTGCTGCTGCTGGACGAGCCGACCAACCACCTCGACGCCGAATCGGTCGCCTGGCTTCAGCGCACGCTGTCCGAGTACCCCGGCACCGTGGTGGCGATCACCCACGACCGCTACTTCCTGGACGAGGTGGCGAAGTGGATCCTGGAGCTCGATCGCGGCCGCGGCATCCCCTATGAGGGCAACTATTCCGGCTGGCTGGAGCAGAAGCAGAAGCGCCTGGAGCAGGAAGGCAAGGTCGAGGAGGCGCGGCAGCGCCGGCTCGACCTGGAGCTGGAATGGGTGCGCCAGTCGCCGCGCGCCCGCCAGGCAAAGTCCAAGGCCCGCCTGCAGGCCTACGAGCAGCTGCTGCAGCAGGGCGAGGCCCGCGGCCCGGACCAGAACCGCATCGCCATCCCGCCCGGGCCGCGGCTAGGCCAAGTGGTGATCGAGGCCGATGGGCTGAGCAAGGGCTATGGCGACCGGCTGCTGATCGACGCGCTGTCCTTCAAGCTGCCGCCGGGCGGCATCGTCGGCGTGATCGGGCCGAATGGCGCCGGCAAGACCACGCTGTTCCGCATGATCACCGGCCAGGAAGCGCCCGATGCCGGCACGATCCGCATCGGCGAGACGGTGAAGCTCGCCTACGTCGACCAGTCGCGGGATGCCCTGGCGCCGAACAAGACCGTATGGGAGGAGATCTCCGGCGGCAACGAGGAGATCGAGCTGGGCAAGCGCAAGATGAACTCCCGCGCTTATTGCGGCCTGTTCAACTTCCGTGGTCCCGACCAGCAGAAGAAGGTCGGCCAGCTCTCGGGCGGCGAGCGCAACCGGGTGCATCTGGCCAAGATGCTGAAGAGCGGCGCCAACCTCATCCTTCTGGATGAGCCGACCAACGACCTCGATGTCGACACACTGCGCAGCCTGGAAGACGCGCTGCTGGAATTTGCCGGTTGTGCCGTGGTGATCAGCCACGACCGATGGTTTCTGGACCGGGTGGCCACCCACATCCTGGCATTCGAGGGCGACAGCCACGTCGAGTGGTTCGAGGGCAATTTCCAGGCCTATGAGGCTGACAAGAAACGCCGTTTGGGCGCCGATGCCGATCAGCCGCACCGCATCAGGTACAAGCCGCTGACCCGGGGGTGACGCGCCCAGAGGTAAACAGGATCGGTATACCACCTTAACCATTCGCTAGACATTGCGGGCTAGCATGCGGGCGTCCTGACCAGGGGTTCGCACGCCATGACCATATCTCCGCAGGCTTCCGTCCGCACCGTCACCGCGATCGTCCGCCTGCGCTTTGCCATCGTGGCGGCGACGGTGGTGGCGACCTGCGCCATCTGGATCATCGGCGGCCAGTGGCTCGGCTGGCTGCGGCGGAGCGCCACCGAGCAGGCTGTCCAGCGGGCCGAGACCCAGGCCGCCGTGGTGGCCGCCTATGTCGACCAGGTGATGCGCTCGGTCGACCTCGCCCTGATCGGCCTGGACGAGCAGCCCGGGCGGGACGGCATCCAGCTTCGCATCAACCCGCAGACCACCGGTGACTGGCTGCGGCGGGCCCGGGCGGCCTCCCAGGTGCTGAACGGACTTGGCATCATCGATGTCAACGGCGATGTGGTGTCCGCCGGCTCGGCGCGCTCCGGTCCCCCCGTGAACCTGGCCGATCGCGACTACTTCCGGTTCCATGCGAGCGATCCCTCCCCGCGCATCCGCATCGGCCGGCCCGTGTTGTCACGGCCGGACATGACAGTGCAGTTTCCGGTGACGCGGCGGCTGAACGACAGCGAGGGGAATTTCGCCGGCGTCATCGCCGGACGCATCGATCCGGAATTCTTCTCCGCCTTCTTTGCCAAGACCGGCATGGATCTGGTGGCGCTTCTGCTGGATGACGGCACCCTGATCGCCCGCCGGCCCGCCATCGACCTGCTGGCGGCTCCGCCGCTGCCGGCCGACAGCCGGCTGATGCGAATGGCCAGGACGACGCTGCGCGCCAGCTATGTCGCGACGTCATCGGTTGACGGCAAGACCCGGGCCGTCGCGGTGCACCGCCTGCCGGAGCTTGGGGCGATCGTCTCGGTCGGGCTGGACGAGCAGACATTCCTCGCCGGCTGGCGGCGCGAACACGATGTGGTGGTGGCCTTCCTGCTGCTGCTGACGCTGACGCTGGGGAGCGTGACCTATGCCTTGCGCCGCCGTCTGGACGAGCATCGGCGCAGCGCCATGGCGGATGCCAGCGCCCGCGAGGCGGCCGAGAGCGAGGCGGCGCTGGCCCGGCGCCGCCGGCAGGAGGCGGAGGCGGCGAGCCGCCATGCCAGCGACTTCCTGGCGCAGATGAGCCATGAGCTGCGCACGCCGCTGAACGCCATCATCGGCTTTGCCCAGATGATCACCGGGCGGGTGTTCGGCGAGATCGGCAATCCGCGCTATGAGGGCTATGCCCAGGACATCCTGTTCAGCGCCGATCACCTGCTGCGGGTGATCAACAACGTGCTGGACCTGTCGCGGGTGAAGGCCGGGCGCTGGGTGATGGATGACAGGCCGGTCGCCATCGGCGCCCTGCTGGCGCAGACGATGCGTCTGGCCCAGGTGGACGCCGGGCAGCGCGGCGTCACTGTCACCATCGATGTGCAGCCGGCCGATGTCACCGTGCGCGGCGATGATCGCAGCCTGCTGCAGGCGTCGCTGAACCTGCTGACCAACGCCATCAAGTATGCCGGCCCGGATCGGGCCGTCTCGGTCACCGCCCGGCTTGCGCCCGACGGCGGCCTGGTGATCGCCGTTGCCGACCGCGGGCGCGGCATGACCCGCCAGGATGCCGCCCGCGTGCTGGAGCCCTTCGGGGCGGGGGGCGACGCGATGGACCGCCGACCGCACGACACCGGCCTCGGCCTGCCGCTTGCCAGGATCTTCGCAGAGATGCACGGCGGCCGCATCGAGATCGACTCGGTCCTGGGTCGCGGCACGACGGTGCGCCTGGTGCTGCCGCCCGAACGCGTGCTGCCGCCGGCACCGGACGCCGCGGCCGCGCCTATGGCCGTGGCAGTGTGACCGCGCAAGCGGGTCAGCGCGAGACCAGCGAGGTCGGCGGCTGGGGATGGATGAAGCCATGGGCGGCATAGACCCGCCCGTACTGTCCGAAACGGTTCATGAAGCGAAGCTGCGACCAGTCATTGCCCGGTGACACGTCGATCACGGGCTGACGCTCGTGCACCAGGCCGCGCATGTCGCTGTCGCCGCCCCAATTGGCGTGGGTGAGGTGAAGCTCGCGCGGGCCGGCGACAGCGGCGACCACGCCGACATGGCCGAGCCGCAGCCGGTCGCTGCGCTGCAGGGCCAGGACCGAGCCCACCCGCGGCGTGCGGTCGCGCTGGAAGCGGCCCGCCGCCTGCCCCCACCAGGTCCAGGCATCGCCGTAGATCTCGATGCCCG
>CAZEQG010000268.1:0-4936 GCA_964514295.1 uncultured Alphaproteobacteria bacterium | reverse complement strand
CCCTGCACCTGGCCGAGCGCGGCGTTGTGGTGACGTTGCTCGAAGCCGGCGAGATCGGCGAAGGCGCTTCCGGCCGCAACAACGGGCAGGTGATCCCCCACTACATCCGCCACGCCCCAAGCGATATCGAGCGCCTCTACGGGCCGGCGCGCGGCGGCCGTCTGAATGCCATGATCCGCGATGCCGCCAGCTTCGTGTTCGACCTCGCCCGGCGGCATGGGATCGATTGCGATGCGGTGCAGAAGGGCTGGTTCCAGCCGGCGCACCGGCCCTCGCGCCTGGCCCGCTCGCAGCGCCTGGCCCGCGAATGGGCCGAGCGCGGGGCGGCCGTCGACTACCTCGACGCCGGCCGTGCCCGCGAGATGCTGGGTGGCGAGGGCTATCACGGCGGCTGGGTGGCGCATGCCGGCGGCCACCTCAACCCGCTCGCCTTCGCCCGTGGCCTGGCAGCGGCCGCCCTTGGCGCCGGCGCCAGCCTGCACATCCGCACCCCGGTCAGCGCCATCGAGGCCACGGGTGCCGGCTGGCGCCTGAAGACCCCGGCCGGCGACGTGAGCGCGCGCCAGGTGTTGCTGGCGACCAACGCCTATGGCGGCGACCTGTGGCCGGGGCTTCGCCGCACCATCCTGCCGGTGCGCGTGTTCCAGGTGGCGACCAGGCCTTTGGGCGGCAACCTGCGCGGCATCGTGCTGCCGGGCGATCAGGCGATGTCGGATACCAGGGCCAACCTGCGCTATGCGCGCTACGCCCGCGGCGGCCGGCTGGTGATCGGCGGCAACCTGCTGTCCTGGCACAGTGCGGAAAACCGCGCCAAGGAAAGCCGCGCGGCGATGCTGACGGAGCTGTTCCCGCCGCTGGCCGGGATCGGCTTCGACCACTACTGGGAAGGCTATGTCGGCGTGGTGCCGGAGCGGCTGCCCCGGCTGGTGCGGCTGGCCAAGGGGGTGGTGGCCGCCATGGGCTACAGCGGCCGCGGGGTTGCCTTTGCGACCGCCCTTGGCCCGGTGCTGGCGGACTGGCTGACCGGCACGCCGGACGACGCGCTGCCGCTGCCGGTCGCCGCTCCCCGTCCCATCCCGGCCTATCCGGTCGCCCGCGCCGTCGCGCGGCTGATGCCGCTGGTGAACCGCTGGCAGGATGGCCGCGACTGACGCGGCGGCTCACACTTTCAGGTTGAGGTTGACCCGCGCCGGCCGGGGTGGCGGCTCTGGCTGCCGTGGCGGGACTGCCACCGGCGGCGGCGCCGGATCCGGCTCGTAGACCTCGGCCTGTTCGGGCTGGCGCAGGAACTCGCGCAGGAAGCGGCTGCGGTCGGCCGCATCGGCGAAGCTCGCCACCACCGCCAGCGCCGTGCCGCGCCCGCCCCCGGGGTCCGTCAGATGCACCAGATGCGAGAGGCTGAGCGAGAACCAGTGGCCGGCGTTGCGCTTCAGCCAGTCCTCCGCGGCGTCGAATTCGGCTCGGCCGGCGACGCGGAAGCGGAGCTGGATCGCCGGCATGCCGCCCCGCCTATGCCGACCTTGCGGCCGCTTCGTGGAGCGCCAGGTCGAACAGCGGGTACAGCGCCTCCGGCTCCTGCGCGCCCGACAGGGCGTAGCGGCCGTTCAGGATGAAACAGGGAACCCCGTTGATGCCGACCCGCGCGGCGAAGGCACCTTCGGCCAGCACGTCCTGGGTCTCGGCGGTGCCGGCGAGGAAGCTTTCGGCCAGCGCCGGGTCAAGCCCGCCCTCGGCGGCGATCTCGGCAAGCTCCCGGTTGCTGCCGATGTCGCGGCCGTCGAGGAAATAGGCGCGGAACAGCGCCTCCACCACCTCGTTCTGTCGGTTCTGCCGGTCAGCGAGGCGGATCAGGCGGTGCGCCTGAACGGTCGAGGGCGTCCTCCGGATGGCGTCGAAGTTGAACGCGATCCCCTCCCCCGCCCCGACCGCGATCACCGTGGCGTGGACCTGGCGGGCCCGCGCGGCGCCGCCGAATTTCGCCTCCAGATAGGCGCGCCGGTCCATCCCCTCGGGCGGCAGGCCGGGGTTCAGCTGGAAGGCCCGCCAGTGCACCTCGGCCGCGATATCCGGCCGGCAGGCCAGCGCCCGCTCCAGGCGGCGCTTGCCGATGAAGCACCAGGGACAGACCACGTCCGAGAAGACGTCGATCCTCATTTTCCGAACATAGGCGTGCCGGCTTGCCCAGGCAACGGCCGAAGGGCTACAGAAGGCCGGCCATGACAGATCCCTTCCAGCTTGCCGGCACCACGGCGCTCGTCACCGGTGCCTCCTCGGGCCTCGGCCGCCATTTCGCGCAGGTGCTGGCCGGTGCCGGCGCCGGGCTGTGGCTGGCGGCCCGCCGCCAGGATGCGCTGGAGGCGGTGGCAGCCGCCACCGGCGGCACCGCGATCGCCTGCGACGTGACCGATGAGGCTGCGGTCGAGGCCGCCTTCGAACGTGCCGGCGCGCCCGAGATCCTGGTGAACTGCGCCGGCATCGCCGAAACCCGGCGGGCGGCGGAGACCAGCGGCGCCGACTGGGACCGGGTGATGGACACCAACCTGAAGGGCGCCTTCCTGTGCGCCCGCGCCTTCGCCCGCCGGCGGATCGCGGCCGGGGGCGGCGGGGCGGTGGTGAATGTCGCCTCCATCCTGGGCCTTAGGGTCGCTTCCCAGGTTGCCGCCTATGCCGCTTCCAAGGCCGGCATGATCCAGCTCACCCGGGCGCTGGCGCTTGAATGGGCGCGCCATGGCATCCGCGTGAATGCGCTCGCCCCCGGCTATATCGCGACTGACCTCAACCGCGACCTGTTCGCCAGCGAGGCGGGCAAGGCCCTGATCGCCCGGGTGCCGCAGCGCCGCCTGGGCCAGCCCGCCGACCTCGACCTGCCGCTGCTGCTGCTGTGCTCGCCGCGCGCCGGCTACATCACCGGCAGCGTGCTGGTGGCCGATGGCGGGCACTCGATCAACACGCTCTGACCGGAGAAACGCCCATGATCGTCGATCACCGCACCTATGACATCAAGCCCGGCTGCCTCGCCCTGTGGCTGAAGCTCTACGAGGACAAGGGCCTGCCCCTGCAGCTCAAGTATCTCGGCCGCAATGTCGGCTTCTACGTCACCGAGATCGGGCCGCTGAACCAGGTGGTCCATCTGTGGGCCTATGACAGCCTGGCCGACCGCCAGGCCCGCCGCGACGCCATGGAGGCGGACCCCGCCTGGCAGGAGTTCCGCCGCCTCAGCAATGAAGGCGGCTGGGTGCTGCGGCAGGAGATCAAGATCCTGAAGCCCACCGGCTTCTCGGCGATCCAGTAGCGATGGACTTCGCCCTGCCCCCGGCGGCCGAGGCGTTCCGGCGCCGGGTGCGCGCCTTCGTGGCCGCCGAGATCCTCCCGCTGGAGGCCGACCCGGCCGCCTATGACGCCCATGAGAACATCGCGGAGGCGGCCCTCGCGCGCACCCGCGAGAAGGTGAAGGCGGCCGGGCTGTGGGCGCCGCAGATGCCGGTCGCGCGCGGAGGCCAGGGCCTCGGCGTGGTCGCCATGGCGGCGGCCTACGAGGAGATGAACTACTCGATCTTCGGGCCGGTCTGCTTCAACTGCGCCGCCCCCGATGACGGCAACATGATGGTGCTGGAGAAGGTGGCGAGCGAGGTGCAGAAGGCCCGCTGGCTGCAGCCCATCGTCGACGGCCATGTGCGCTCGGCCTTTGCCATGACCGAGCCGCATCCCGGCGGCGGCTCGGACCCGACCATGATCATGACGCGGGCGGAGCGGCGCGGCGACGGCTGGGTGGTGAGCGGCCGCAAGTGGTTCATCACCGGCGCGGCGGCGGCCAAGCACTTCATCCTGATCGCCAAGACCGGGGATGATCCGCGCCGGGGCCTGTCGGCCTTCCTGTTCGACCGCGACCAGCCGGGCTGGCGGATCGAGCGGCGCATCCCGATCATGGGGCCGGAAGAGCATGGCGGGCATTGCGAACTGGTGTTCGACGGGCTGGAGATCCCGCCCGAGAACCTGCTGATGAGCGAAGGCGACGGGCTGAAGCTGACGCAGATCCGGCTCGGCACCGCCCGGCTGACCCACTGCATGCGCTGGCTCGGCCTTGCCAAGCGGGCGCTCGGCATCGCCGGCCGCTATGCCGGCGAGCGCAGCGGCTTCGGCATGAAGCTGGCCGAGCGCGAGAGCATCCAGGGCATGCTGGGCCAGGCCGCCATGGCGATCGAGCTGGGCCGGCTGCTGACCATGCGGGCCGCCTGGGCGCTCGATCAGGGCAGCTTTGCCCGCAAGGAAGTGTCTATGGCGAAGGTCCAGGTCGCAGACGCCCTGCACCAGGCCGTCGACACCGCCATCCAGATCTGCGGCGCCCGCGGATACTCCAAGGACACGCCGCTGGAATGGATGTACCGCTATGCCCGCCAGGCCCGGCTGGTCGACGGCGCCTCGGAGGTGCACCGCATGGTCCTGGCCCGCTTCCTGCTGACGGAAGGCGAGGATTTCTGGGCATGGGGCTGAACCGCGAGGGGCTTGCCGGCTGGTTCGCGCAGGCGCTGGGCGGCCCGGTCAGCCTGGATGAGCCGGCCAGGCTCGGCGGCGGCGCCATCCAGGAGAACTGGCTGGTCGCACTCGACGGACCGCGCGGGCGCGAGGCCTTCGTGCTGCGCACCTCGGCTCCCTCCCGCGTCGCGGTCAGCCTCGACCGCCTCCAGGAATACCGGGTGCTGTGCGCCGCCCATGCCGCCGGGGTGACGGTGCCGGAGCCGCTCGGCTGCTGCGCCGATGCCGCCGTCATCGGCAAGCCCTTCTACGTCATGCGCAAGGTCGAGGGGGTGGCGCTGGGCCCGCGGGTGGTGAAGGAGGCCGGGCTCGGCGGCGACCGGGTGGCGCTGGCCCGCCGGCTGGCGGGCGAACTGGCGCTGGTGCACCGCATCGATCCGGCAGCCGCCGGGCTGGACTTCCT
>CAZEQG010000267.1:0-4954 GCA_964514295.1 uncultured Alphaproteobacteria bacterium | reverse complement strand
GCCGAGCGCCTGCCGCAGCGCCCCGCGGTCGCGCGCCTGTCCACCGGGCAGCAGCCGGGCCGCCATGGCGGCTCGATCACCACCCTGATGGCGCGGGCCAGCGACACAAGGCTGATGACCGTCTACGGCTATGCGAGGCTGGTCGCCTATGACCCCGCCTATGGCCTGTTCCCCGACCTGCTGGAACGCTTCGAGGTGGAGGATGAGCGGGTGTTCACCTTCCACCTGCGGCCCGGCCACCGCTGGTCCGACGGCCACCCCTTCACCGCCGAGGACTTCCGTTTCTGGTGGGAGGACTTCGCCAACAATCCCGCCCTGTCGCCGGCCGGCCCGCCCGACATCATGCTGGTCGACGGCAAGCCGCCGCGCTTCGAGGTGCTGGATGCGCACACGGTGCGCTACACCTTCGCCGGCCCCAACCCGGCCTTCCTGCCCGAGATCGCCGGCGCGGCCCCGCTGTTCATCTTCCGTCCGGCGCATTTCCTGAAGCCGCTGCACGCGCGCTACGCCCCGGAGGCGGCGCTGAACGAGAAGGCGCGGCGCGCCGGGCAGCGCAACTGGGCCCAGGCGCTGAACCGCATCGGCAACATGTACCGCAACGAATCGGCCGAACTGCCCTCGCTCGACCCCTGGATCGTGGTGAACGAGCCGCCGACCGAGCGCTACGTCTTCCTGCGCAACCCCTATTTCCACCGGGTGGACAGCGAGGGCCGGCAGCTTCCCTATCTCGACCGGGTGATCATCCAGCTTGCCGATGCCAAGATCATCCCGGCCAAGGTCGGGGCGGGGGAGGCCGACCTGCAGGCGCGCTACCTTCGCTTCGACAATTTCACCTTCCTGCGCGATGCCGCCCGCCGCAACCGCTTCGAGGTGACGCTGTGGCGCACCGCCCGGGGTGCCCAGATCGCCCTCTACCCCAACCTGAATGCCAGCGATCCGGTGTGGCGCGGCCTGCTGCGCGATGTCCGCTTCCGCCGCGCGCTGTCGCTGGCGATCGACCGCGACGAGATCAACCAGTCGATCTACTTCGGCCTCGCCGTTCCCGGCAACAACACGGTCCTCGAACAGAGCCCGCTGTTCAAGGAATTCTACCGCGACAAGTGGGCCAGCCATGACCCGCGCCAGGCCGGCCGGCTGCTCGACCAGATCGGGCTGACCCGGCGCAACGCCGAGGGCATCCGCCTGCTGCCCGACGGCCGGCCGCTGGAGGTGATCGTGGAGACCGCCGGCGAGGAGACGGAACAGACCGACGTGCTGGAGCTGGTGCGCGATGCCTGGCGCAAGGTCGGCGTGAAGCTGTTCACCAAGCCGAGCCAGCGCGACGTGTTCCGCAACCGCATCTTCGCCGGCGAGACCGTGATGTCGATCTGGACCGGGCTGGAGAACGGGGTGCCCACGGCGATGATGCTGCCGAGGGAACTGGCGCCGGTCGACCAGAACCATCTGCAATGGCCGAAATGGGGCCAGTACGTGCAGACCAAGGGCCAGGCCGGCGAACCGCCCGACCTGCCCGCGGGCAAGCGCCTGATGGAACTCTACGAGGCCTGGATCGCCCGGCCCGACCCGGCCGCGCGCACCGCCATCTGGCACGAGATGCTGCACATCCATGCCGACCAGGTGTTCACCATCGGCATCGTCGCCGGCGTGATGCAGCCCGTGGTGGTGAACCGCCGCCTGAAGAACGTGCCCAAGGACGGGGTCTACAACTGGGATCCGGGCGCGCATTTCGGCGTCTACCGCCCCGACACCTTCTGGCTGGAGGGGGCCGAGCCGGTGACCCTCGGCGCCCAGAGCTATCCGGCGGGGCTGCGGCAATGAGCGGCGCGGCGGCAAGGGGCCGTCATGCTTGAGTATACGCTGCGCCGGCTGCTGATCATGGTGCCGACGCTGATCGCCATCAGCATCATCACCTTCATCATCATCCAGCTGCCGCCCGGCGACTTCCTGACGACCTACATCAACGAGCTGCAGAGCCAGGGCGAGAACGTCGACCCCCGGCGGATCGAATTCCTGCGCCAGCACTATGGCCTCGACCGGCCGATGTGGGAGCAGTACCTGTGGTGGGTCGCCGGGCTGCTGCAGGGCGACATGGGCTATTCCTTCGAATACAACCTGCCGGTCAACCAGGTGGTCGGCGACCGGCTGATGCTCACCTTCGTGGTCAGTTTCGCCACCATCATCTTCACCTGGGCGGTGTCGTTCCCGATTGGCATCTATTCGGCCACCCACCAGTATTCCTGGGGCGACTACGGGCTGACGCTGCTGGGCTTCCTCGGCCTGGCGACGCCCAATTTCCTGCTGGCGCTGGTGCTGCTCTACCTTGCCAATGTGTGGTTCGGCACCTCGATCGGCGGGCTCATGGACCCGGCCTATATCGACCAGCCCTGGAGCTGGCCGAAACTGCTGTCGGTGCTGGAGCACCTGTGGATCCCGGTGATCGTCATCGGCACCTCGGGCACGGCCGGGATGATCCGGCGCCTGCGCGCCAATCTGCTGGACGAGCTGCAGAAGCAGTATGTGGTGACGGCCCGCGCCAAGGGCCTGTCGCCGGCACGGGTGCTGTGGAAATACCCCCTGCGCATGGCGCTGAACCCCTTCATCTCCGATATCGGCAACCTGCTGCCGCAGGTGGTCTCCGGCGCCGCCGTGGTGTCGATCGTGCTGTCGCTGCCGACCACCGGGCCGATGCTGCTGCAGGCGCTGCAGAGCCAGGACATGTATCTGGCCGGCTCCTTCCTGATGTTCCTTGCCCTGCTGACGGTGATCGGCGTGCTGCTGTCGGACCTGGCGCTGGCGCTGCTTGACCCCCGCATCCGCTACGGCGCGGCGGGCTGAGCCATGGGCACCGCCCGACCGGCCGACGGCCGCCCGCCCGAGCCGATGGAGCACCATGTCGACCGGGCGCCCTTCGATCCCTATGCCAGCGACGCCCTGACGCCGCAGCAGGAGCGCTACTACCAGGCATCCCAGTGGCGGCTGACCTGGTGGAAGCTGAAGCGCCACCGGCTGGCCGTGATCTCGGGCGCGCTGCTGGCCTTCCTATATGCCCTCTGCCTGGTGGTCGAGATCGTCGCCCCCTACGAGCTGCACACGCGCAACTCGCGCTTCATCTATGCCCCGCCGCAGCAGGTCCGCCTGTTCCATGAAGGCCGCCTGGTCGGCCCCTTCGTCTATGGCTACGACTTCAAGCTGAACCTGGAGACGCTAAAGCGGGAATACACCGAGAACCGCAGCAAGGTGCAGAAGCTGCGCTTCCTGTGCGCCGGCGATCCCTATGACTTCTGGGGCCTCTGGGAGGGCGACCTGCATCTGGTCTGCCCGGCCGAGGGCGGCACCTTCTTCCTGCTTGGCACCGACCGGCTGGGGCGCGACATGTTCAGCCGCATCCTCTACGGCATGCGCATATCGCTCACCGTGGGGCTGATCGGCATCACCATCAGCTTCGTGCTGGGCATCGTCATCGGCGGCATATCGGGCTTCTACGGCGGCTGGATCGACAATGTGATCCAGCGCTTCATCGAGATCCTGCGCTGCTTTCCCGAGCTGCCGCTGTGGATGGCGCTGTCGGCGGCCCTGCCGGTGAACTGGTCGCCGACGCTGGTCTATTTCGGCATCACCATCATCCTTGGCCTGCTCGACTGGACCGGCCTCGCCCGGGCCGTGCGTTCGAAGCTGCTGGCGCTCAGGGAGGAGGATTTCTGCACCGCCGCCACCCTGATGGGCGCCTCGCCGGCGCGCATCATCGGCCGGCACCTTCTGCCCAGCTTCATGAGCCACCTGATCGCCTCGGCCACGCTCTCCGTGCCGTCGATGATCCTGGGCGAGACCGCGCTGAGCTTCCTCGGCCTCGGCCTCAGGCCGCCGGTCACCTCCTGGGGCGTGCTGCTGAACGAGGCGCAGAACATCAACGTGGTCGCCCTTTATCCCTGGCTGCTGCTGCCGGTGGTGCCGGTGATCGTGGTGGTGCTGGCCTTCAATTTCTTCGGCGACGGCCTGCGCGACGCCGCCGACCCCTACCGCTGAGCCAGCCGCGCCCCGCGCGGGCGTTGAAATCGCGCCGGGATTGTGGTTCCCAGACCCGCCCCCGGGGAGGAAACCATGCCCGCCTTCAAGACCCTTGATGACATCGCCGTCGCCGGCCGCCGCGTGCTGCTGCGCGCCGACCTCAACGTGCCGGCCAAGGATGGCCGGCCGACCGACCTGACCCGCATCGAGCGCCTGGCGCCGACCATCCGCGAGCTGGCGGACAAGGGGGCGAGGGTGATCGTCTGCTCGCATTTCGGCCGGCCCAAGGGGCGCGACGCCTCCCAGTCCCTGGCCTTCCTGGTGGCGCCGCTCAGCGCCGCCCTGGGCCGCCCGGTCGCCTTCGCCGAGGATTGCCTCGGCCCGCAGGCCGAGGCGCCGGCGGCCGCACTGGCCGATGGCGAGGTGCTGCTGCTGGAGAACACCCGCTTCCACGCCGGGGAGGAGAAGAACGACCCGGCCATGGCGGCGGCCCTGGCCAAGCTCGCCGACATCTACGTGAACGATGCCTTCTCGGCCGCCCATCGCGCCCATGCCTCGACGGCCGGGGTGGCGGCGCTGCTGCCGGCCGCTGCCGGCCGGCTGATGCAGGCAGAGCTGGAGGCGCTCGGCCGGGCGCTGGAGCATCCGGTGCGCCCGGTCGCCGCCATCGTCGGCGGGGCCAAGGTATCGACCAAGCTGGAACTGCTGGGCAACCTCGTCACCCGGGTGCAGCTCCTGGCGATCGGTGGCGGCATGGCCAATACCTTCCTGGCCGCGCGCGGGCTCGCTGTCGGCAAGTCCCTGTGCGAGCGCGAGATGCTGGACACCGCCCGCGAGATCGAGGCGAAGGCGGCGGCGGCCGGCTGCCGGCTGCTGCTGCCGACGGACGCCGCCGTGGCCCCGGCCTTCGCGGGCGGCAGGGTGACGGTGCCGTCGTCGTGGGCGGTGC
>CAZEQG010000266.1:0-4971 GCA_964514295.1 uncultured Alphaproteobacteria bacterium | reverse complement strand
GGGTGCTGTCGCTGGCCCCGCGCGCGGTCGGCGCGGTCAAGGCGGCGATCGCGGCCACGCGCCTGTGACCATGGACGACACCGCTGCCGCCCGCCCCGCCGGGGTCGAAGCCTACAAGGCGATCCTGCGCGACCTCCTGGACCGCCGCCCCTCGGGCACCCGCCAGCGCCTGGCGGCGGCCCTCGGCACCAACCGCTCCTTCATCAGCCAGATCAGCAATCCCGCCTATCCGGTGCCGATCCCGGCGCAGCACCTGCCGATGATCCTGGAGATCTGCCATCCCGCCCCGGCCGAGCGCGCGGCCTTCCTGGAAGCCTATGCCAGGGCCCATCCGGGCCGGCTGGCGGGCCTGCCGCCCGACCGCCGCCTGCGCACCGTCAGCGTGCATGTGCCCGATCTTCAGGACAGCGCGCGCAACCAGGCGGTCGACCGCATGCTGGCGGATTTCGTGGCGCGCCTGTCGCGCTTCGTCGAGGAACTGGACGGCGGGGAACCGCCGCGATGACCGCAGGGGAGGACACCGGCCATGAAGAAGTTCATCAACGCCGTCGACGGGATGCTGGCCGAAAGCCTTGACGGCTTCGCCGCCGCCCATGGCGACCTGGTGGTGCTGGGGGCGGAACGCAAGTTCCTGCGCCGGCGGGTGCTGAAGCCGGGCAAGGTGGCGCTGATCTCGGGCGGCGGCTCGGGCCATGAGCCGCTGCATGCCGGTTTCGTTGGCCATGGCATGCTGGACGCCGCCTGCCCCGGCCAGGTCTTCACCAGCCCCACGCCCGACCAGATGCTGGCGGCGGCCGAGGCGGTGGACAGCGGGGCCGGCTGCCTGTTCATCGTGAAGAACTACGAGGGCGACGTGATGAACTTCGCCATGGCGGCCGAGATGGCGGGCATGCCGACCGCCAGCGTGCTGACCGACGATGACGTGGCGATCGAGAATTCGCTCTATACCATCGGCCGGCGCGGTGTGGCCGGCACGCTGGTGGTGGAGAAGATCGTCGGTGCCGCCGCCGAGGAGGGGGCGGAGCTGGCCGCCCTGAAGGCGCTGGGCGACCAGGTCAACGCCCGCACCCGCTCGATGGGGGTGGCGCTCACCTCCTGCACGGTGCCGGCGGCGGGCCGACCGACCTTCGATCTGCCGGAAGATGAGATGGAGATGGGGGTCGGCATCCATGGCGAGCCCGGCCGGCGCCGCGTGAAGCTGGCCACCGCCGATGCCATCGCGGCCGAGATGATGGCGGCGATCCTTGGCGACCTGAAGCCCGCCCCCGGCACGCCGGTGCTGCTGCTGGTGAACGGCTTCGGCGGCACCCCGGCGATGGAACTCTACCTCATGGTCAACGCCGCCCGCCGGCTCCTCGCCGATGCCGGGCTGCCGGTCGCGCGCTACCTCACCGGCTCCTATGTCACATCCCTCGACATGGCCGGCTGCTCGCTGACCGTGACCGCGCTCGACGACGCCATGATCCGGCTGTGGGATGCGCCGGTGCACACGCCGGCCCTGCGCTGGGGCCTGTGAGGGGGAGGCAGCGATGACCGACACCATTTTCGCCAATGCCCGCATCATCGATGGCTCTGGTGCTGCGGCCTATGCCGGCCATGTCCGCGTCAGCGGCGAGCGCATCGCCGCCGTGTCGCGCGCGCCCCTGCCGGCCGGCGGCGCCCGGGTGGTGGACTGCGCCGGACGCACCCTGATGCCCGGGCTGATCGAGGCCCACGGACATCCCAGCTTCGGCGATACCGCAAGCCTGGAGGCGCTGGGCGAGATCCCGCCCGAGGAGCACACGCTGCTCGCCGTGCGCAACGCCCGCAAGCTGCTGGACCAGGGCTTCACCAGCCTGAACAGCGCGGCCGCCGCCAAGCCGCGGCTCGACGTGGTGCTGCGCAACGCGATTGCGGCCGGGCATTTCCCGGGGCCGCGGATGCTGGCGGCGAGCCCGGAAATGACGGTGACGGGCGGGCTCGGCGATGTGCGGCTGCGCCACCTGCACCGCGAGACCTTCGCCATCGTCTGCGACGGGCCGGAGGAGTTCCGCCGCGTCTCCCGCGAGATGGTGCGCGAGGGCGTGGACACGCTGAAGATCAACCCCTCCGGCGACGAATTCGTGCCGGTCGCCCGCGCCCACCAGACGGTGATGACCGAGGCCGAGATCGCCGCCGTCTGCGAGGAGGCGATGGCCCGCGGCAAGCGGGTGGCCGCCCATGCCCGCTCGGCCGGATCGGTGAAGCTGTGCCTGAAGCACGGCGTCGAGATCATCTTCCACGCCACGCTGGCCGACGACGAGGCGCTGGCCGCACTGGAGGCGGCGCGCGGGCGGGTGTTCGTGGCCCCCACCATCGGCATCACCATCGCCACCCTCTACGAGGCCGGCCCCTGGGGCATCACCACCGAGGCCGCCACCGCCATGGGCCTGAAGGCCGAACTCGACAGCGCGATTGCCAACATGAAGGCGCTGAAGCGGGCGGGCGTGCGCATCCTGCCCGGCGGCGACTACGGCTTCGCCTGGAACCCGATCGGCCGCAACGCCCGCGACCTGGAGCATTTCGTCACCCATCTCGGCTTCACGCCGCTGGAGGCGATCCACGCCGCAACCGCGCTGGGCGGCGAGATCATGATGCGCGGCCACGAGCTGGGGCAGGTGAAGGAAGGCTATCTGGCCGACCTGCTGCTGGTCGATGGCGATCCCTCGGCCGATATCGCCATCCTCCAGGATGCCGGCCGGCTTGCCGCGATCATGCAGGCCGGCCGCTTCCACAAGCCGCCGGCACCCTAGGCGGAGGGCGGCGGCGGGATCAGGCTGGCACGGCGGTTGCTTCTCCGCCGGTCATGCGACACCTGCTCCTCCTTCTCCTCCTCCTTGCCGCCGCGCCGGCCGCCGCGGAGACGGCGCCGGCCGGCACCCCCGCCCGGGCCGACAGCTTCCCGCCCGATGACCCGTGCACCCCGCACATCCTGCGCCACGAGGCGCGGCTCGGCATGCCGGCGAACCTGTTCCGGGCGATCTCGCTGGCGGAATCCGGGCGCTGGAACGCGCAGAGCCGCGATGCCCGCCCCTGGCCCTGGACGGTGATGGCCGAGGGCGAGGGCGTCTACCATCCCACCAAAGAGGCCGCCCTTGAGGCCGTGCGCGCCTTGCGGGCGCGCGGCGTGCGCTCGATCGACGTCGGCTGCATGCAGATGAACCTGGTGTGGCACGCCCAGCGCTTCGCCTCCATCGAGGAGGCCTTCGAGCCGGCCCGCAATGTGGCGGCCGCGGCCGAGTTCCTGAGCGAGCTGAAGCAGCAGCGCGGCGACTGGCATGCCGCTGCCGGCTACTACCACTCCGCCACACCCGAGTTCCACAACCGCTACCGCGACAGGCTGTCGAGCCTGCTGGCCGATCTCGGCGGCGAGCGGCTGAACCCGGGATCGACCGGCCCCGCCGATCCGGCCCAGGCGATGGCGGCGATCCGGCAGAAACTGCCGGCCTTCCGCCCGGCCTGGGCAAGGCCTGCCGCCCCCGGCACGCTCGACGCCGAGGGACGGCAGTTCGCGGCCGGCCGCTTCGCCGCCAAGGCCGGCCCCCAGGAAGGCCCGGCCAAGGGCGGTGTCACGCCCGGCGTGCGCAACCTGTCGATCGCGCAGTATTTCGCCCGGCCGGTCACCGCGCCGAAAAGGCTGAACATCATTCCACAATAAGCGACCGATGCTTGCCAGGGCGGGCGGCGGGACCGTACATTCCGCCTCCCTTCGCCTTGGAGCCCGCCCATGTCCGCCCCGCCGCTCGGCATCCGCGCCTCGATCCACGCGATCCCGGAAACGAAGATCGCCGAGGTGGCCAATTACGGCCGCGGCCGCGAGGGGCTGATCACCCTGTGGTTCGGCGAAGGCGACGAGCCGACGCCCGACCTGATCAAGGAGGCGACCATCGCCTCGCTGCGCAAGGGCGAGACCTTCTACACCTGGCAGCGCGGCATTCCCGAGCTGCGCGATGCGCTGGCGGAGTATCTCACCGCCCTGGCCGGCCGCCCGGTCGCCGCCGACCGCATCACGCTGACCAATTCCGGCATGACGGCGATCATGATCGCGCTGCAGATGATCTGCGATCCGGGCGACGAGGTGGTGATCGTCGGCCCGGTGTGGCCGAACATCCGCTCGGCCGTGGCGGTGCAGGGCGGGGTGGTGCGCGAGGCCAGCCTGCACCTGTCCGAGGAAGGCTGGACGCTGGACCTCGACCGGCTGTTCGCCGCGGTGACGCCGCGCACCCGGGCGATCTTCGTGAATTCGCCGGGCAACCCTACCGGCTGGGTCATGGACCGGGCGCAGCAGCGCGCGCTGCTGGATTTCGCGCGGCGGCGCGGCCTGTGGCTGATCGCCGACGAGGTCTACCAGCGCCTGGTCTATGACCAGGACTCCGCGCCCTCGGTCCTGGAAATCGCCGAGCCGGACGACCGCGTCCTGGTGGTGAACAGCTTCTCCAAGTCCTGGATGATGACCGGCTGGCGGCTGGGCTGGCTGACGCATCCGCCGGCCCTTGGCGACACCGCGGCAAAGCTGGTGCAGGTGTCGACCTCGGGGTTGCCGGTGTTCCTGCAGCGCGGTGCGGTGGCGGCGGTGCGCGAGGGTGAGCCGATCGTGAAGGCGCTGGTCGAGCGCTGCCGCGAAAGCCGCGACATCCTGTTCGAGCGCCTGGGACGCTGGCCGCGCGTCACCGCTGTTCCGCCCAAGGGCGCCTTCTATGCCTTCGTGCGGGTGGCCGGGGTTGACGACAGCGTGGCCCTGGCCAAGCGGCTGATCGATGAGGCGAAGGTCGCCGTCTCCCCCGGCATCGCCTTCGGCGAGGCGGGGGAGGGGTGCCTGCGCATCTGCTTTGCCTGCAAGCCGGAGACGATCCGCGCCGCCCTGGACCGGCTGGAGCCGGTGCTCGGCGGCCCGCGCGACAACCGCGACCTGGCGGCGGCGGAGTAGCCGCCGGCAAGGGGGCCCGCCGGGGG
>CAZEQG010000265.1:0-4976 GCA_964514295.1 uncultured Alphaproteobacteria bacterium | reverse complement strand
CGCTGGCACCGTTGCCGGCGTTTCACCGGACCACCCGCGCCAGCAACGCCTCGGCATTGCCGCGCGCGATGCGCGCCGCCACATCGGGCGGCAGCAGGGCAAGCCAGGCGCGGGCGGTGCGCGCGTGCTCGGCGATGAAATGCCAGCGCTCCGGCACGAAGGTGTCGGTGCCGAGCAGGAAGCGGTCGGGCATGGCCTCGAACAGCGCCCGCCATTCGGGGTCGATCGTGCCGTCGCCGGCATGGTCGCTGCGGAAGGCCAGATCGGCCCAGAGGTTGGCATGGCGGCGCAGTGCCGCCGCCACCTCGGCCGGGCGCGCGAAGCCGGCATGGGCCCACAGCACCGTCGCATCGCGGTCATGGGCGAAGAGCCTGTCGACCGCGGCGGCATCGCCATGGCAATGCAGGAACAGCCTGTGGCGCCGGGCCATCTCCACCACCCGCACCATCGCCGGCAGGTCGGCATCGCCGCCATAGGCGTGGAACTCGCCGATGCCGGCATAGGAGAAGCGCCTCAGCCGGTCCTCCAGATAGTCGAGCACGCCGGGATCGCGCAGCCACACCGAAATGTCGCCGCGAGTGCGGTAGGGGCGCAGCACCGGCACCACGATGTCGGGGGCAAGGCGGTGCAGCGTCTGGGTGCCATCGTCGTTGGAGCTGGAGACGAAGGCGCGGGCCACCCCGGCCTGGCGCAGGATGGCGATCGCGCTGGCCGGCGGCACCACCTCCCAGGCGTCGTGGCTGTAGTGGACATGGGCGTCCACGATCGGCAGCGGCCCGGCGGCATCCTGGGCCGCCGCCGGCGCCGACAGCAGCATCAGGGCGAACAGGGATCGTCGCATCGCCGGCCTTCCGCACGCATCCTCGGAAGGCCCATCCTACACCCGCCGCGCCCGGCCCGTCAGAGGCCTGCGGATCAGCCGATCAGGAAGTGATCGTCCCAGTCCAGCGAGGACTTGCTGACACCCATCAGGGTGACGGTGCCGCCGCCGGCCAGCGTGATCACGGTGTTCGCACCCTGCTGCACCGCCGCCGCCATCAGGCTCGCCTGATCGCTGACGCCAAGCCCGGCCGCCAGCTCCACCCGGTCGCCCTGAGCGGCCGAGAAGTCGTGGACGATATCGGCGCCGGCGCCAGTGGTGATGCGGAAGATGTCGGCCCCGGCCCCGCCATAGAGCTGATCGTCGCCGCCGCCGCCATGGATGATGTCGTTGCCGGCATTGCCGTAGATCACGTCGGCATCGGCCTCGCCCATCAGCAGGTCGTTGCCGTCGCCGCCATAGAGCAGGTCGTAGCCGTCGCCACCCAGGATGGTGTCGTTGCCGCCGCCGCCAAACAGCGAGTCGTTGCCCGAACCGGCATTCTCCACCGCCCGGCGGCCGCCATAGATCAGGTCATCGCCCTCGCCGCCATCCAGCCGGTCATGGTCCATGTCGCCGACCAGCGTGTCGTTGCCGGCATCGCCCGACAGCGTGTCCTTGTTATAGAAGCCGCTGATCAGGTCGTCGCCATCGCCGCCCCAGGCCTGGTTGTAGCCCTCATTGCCGTAGATGGTGTCGTTGCCGGCCTCGCCGTACAGGCGGTCCTCGCCGAACTGGCCATAGATCAGGTCGTTGCCGTTGCCGCCATAGATCGTGTCATGGTCGTAGTAGTTGTCGACGAAGGACAGCGGATTGTAGCCATAGAGCGTGTCGTCGCCATCGCCGCCATAGACTAGATCCGCCCAGTCGCCGGCATAGACGACATCGTCGCCTTCCTCGCCATAGATCGAGTCATTGCCTTCGAAGTCGTAGAACACGTTGTCGGTGACGTAGCCGCCATAGATCACGTCGTTGCCGGCGCCGCCATATTGCAGGTCGTCGTGCAGGCCGCCGATGAGCACATCGTCACCGGTACCGCCATACATGGTGTCGACATCGTCGCCGCCAACCAGCGTGTCGTCGCCGCCATGGCCATACATCAGGTCATAGCCGCGCTCGCCATAGAGCAGGTCGTTGCCGTCGCCGCCTTCCAGCGTGTCGTTGCCGTCACCGGCCCACACCGTGTCGTTGCCGCGCCCGCCATTGATCGAGTCGGCACCGGTGTTCATGCCGTCAAGCGCGCCGGCGCCGCCATAGATCAGGTCGTCGCCATCGCCGCCCAGCAGCGTGTCATTGCCGCCATCGCCAGAGATGAAGTCGTTGTCCTCGCCGCCGTCGACATAGTCGTCGCCGTCGCCGGCCCTCACCGAGTCCGACCCGCCTTCGCCGAAGATCGTGTCGGCGCCGGTGCCGGTGGCGTTCGGCGTCCAGGCGCCGCCGGCGATCTGGTCGTTGCCGCTGCCGCCATAGACCAGGTCGTCGCCGGCATTGCCGTTGATGTTGTCGTTGCCCTCGCCGCCGCTGGCCATGTCGTTGCCGGCGCCGAGCGTCAGCCCGTCATCGCCGGTACCGCCATAGACCGTGTCGTTGCCGGCCCCCGCATCGACGTAGTTGACGCCCAGCAGCCCGTAGATGATGTCGTTGCCGTCGCCGCCGAAGAGCTGGTCGTTGCCGGCCCCGCCGGAGAGCATGTCGTCGCCCTCGCCGCCCGACAGCGTATCGCTGCCCGCCCCGCCAACCAGCGTGTCGCTGCCGTCGCCGCCGTGCAGGACATCGTCGCCATCGCCGCCGTCCAGCGAATCATTGCCCGTGCCCAGCAGCGTGCCGTTGTTGCCGCCCCACAGCACATCGTTGCCGCCGCCGCCATGGACGGTGTCGTTGCCGGTGCCGCCGACCAGCGTCTCGGCCCCCGCCCCGCCCGACAGGCTGTCGTTGCCGGCGCCGCCATTCATGCCGCCGGCGCCCAGCAGCGTGTCGTTGCCGTTGCCGCCGTTCAGGTAGTTGGCGCCCTCGGCATCGACCAGCAGGTCGTCGCCATCCTCGCCGAACAGCTCGTCATTGCCGGAACCGCCGGACAGCACGTCATTGCCGGTGCCGCCCGACAGCGTGTCGCTGCCCGCCCCGCCGACCAGCGTGTCGCTGCCGTCGCCGCCGTACAGCACATCGGCACCATCGCCGCCGTCCAGCGAATCATCGCCCGTGCCGAGCTGCGTGCCGTTGTTGCCGCCCCACAGCACATCATTGCCGCCGCCGCCATGGACGGTGTCGTTGCCGGAGCCGCCGACCAGCGTCTCGGCCCCCGCCCCGCCCGACAGGCTGTCATTGCCGGCGCCGCCATTCATGCCGCCGGCGCCCAGCAGCGTGTCGTTGCCGTTGCCGCCGTTCAGGTAGTTGGCGCCCTCGGCATCGACCAGCAGGTCGTCGCCATCGTCGCCGAACAGCTCGTCATTGCCCGCCCCGCCATAGAGCGTGTCGTTGCCGGCATTGCCCGACAGCGTGTCGTCGCCGGCCAGGCCATGGACCAGGTCATCGCCCGCGAGCGCGTCGATGCCATCGGCCCCGTCGCTGCCGCTGAGCGTGTCGGCAAGCGAGGTGGCGCCGTGGGGCGCGCCGATGATGATGACGTTCTCGACGTTCTGCAGCGTGACCGTGCTGCCGTACATCACGTAGGCGGTGTCGTTGCCCTCGCCGCCATCGACCATGGCATCCTGCAGGTCGACGTAGAGCACGTCGTCGCCGGCGCCACCCAGCATGGTGTCGGCGCCCTCGCCGCCATAGAGCGTGTCGTTGCCGTCGCTGCCGCCGATCGCGTCGTCGCCCTCGCCGCCATTGACGACATCGTCGCCATCGCCGGCGCTGGCATAGTCGCTGCCCGCCCCGCCATGGATCTCGTCATTGCCGTCGCCGCCCAGCAGCGTGTCGTCGCCCTCGCCGCCCGACAGCGTGTCGCTACCGGCCTCGCCGAGAAGGCGGTCGCCGCCCTCTGCGCCGAGCAGCAGATCGTTCCCGTCGCCGCCGAACAGCGTGTCCTCGCCGGCGCCACCATCCAGCGTGTCATGCCCGGTGAAGCGCCCGCCGACCGCCGCCGCCCCGCCATAGAGCACATCGTTGCCGGCGCCGCCCGACAGCTCGTCGCCCTGATCGCCCTGGTCGAGCTGGCCATCGCTGCCGCTGGAGCCAAGCAGCGTGTCGTCGCCCTCGCCGCCCAGCACGGTATCCGCGCCCGCGCCACCGGCGGCATGGTCGTTGCCCTCGCCGCCATCCAGCAGGTCCGCACCGCCACCGCCCTGCAGGCCATCCTCGCCGGCATTGCCGAACAGCGTGTCGCTGCCCGAGCCGCCATTCAGATAGTCGTTGCCCTCGCCGCCCGAGAGCTGGTCGTCGCCGGCAAGCCCCAGGACCTCGTCATCCCCGCCCAGCGCATCGATGACATCGCCCTCGGCCGTGCCCGACAGCACGTCGTCCCCTTCGGTCGGCCCCAGCGGCCCCACCACCGTGTCATTGCCGAGGCCACCGGAAAGCGTGTCGTTGCCATCGCCGCCGGAGAGAGTGTCGTTGCCGTCACCGCCGGTGACGGTGTCGTTGCCGTCACCGCCGGTGACCGTGTCATTGCCGTCGCCACCAGTGACGGTGTCATTGCCGTCGCCGCCGGTGACGGTGTCGTTCCCCTCACCGCCCGTTACGGTGTCGTTCCCGTCACCGCCGCTTACGGTGTCGTTGCCGTCACCACCGCTGACGGTGTCATTGCCATCGCCGCCGGAGACGGTGTCGTTGCCATCGCCGCCGGAGACGGTGTCGTTCCCGTCACCGCCCGTGACGGTGTCGTTGCCGTCGCCACCAGTGACGGTGTCGTTCCCATCACCGCCGGTGACCGTATCGTTGCCGTCACCGCCAGAGACCGTGTCATTTCCGTCGCCACCAGTGACGGTGTCGTTCCCGTCACCGCCGCTTACGGTGTCGTTGCCGTCACCGCCAGTGACGGTGTCATTGCCCTCACCGCCGGTGACCGTGTCATTTCCGTCGCCACCAGTGACGGTGTCGTTCCCATCACCGCCGGTGACCGTGTCGTTCCCGTCCCCGCCGCTTACGGTGTCGTTCCCGTCGCCACCGCTGACGG
>CAZEQG010000264.1:0-4986 GCA_964514295.1 uncultured Alphaproteobacteria bacterium | reverse complement strand
TGATCCCGGCCGGCGCCCCGCCGGCACCGGCGCCACTGCCGATCCACGACCTGGCCAACGCCCTCAGCGAAGCCGGCCCGGCGGCCAGCCAGCAGAGCGCCCAGAGCCAGCACAGCCAGGCGGCCGGCGCCGCCGGGCAGCGCCCGCCGGGCAGCCCGATGCCGGTCAGCGAGCAGATTGCCGTGCAGGTCCACAAGGCCGCCGCCGGCGAGAGCGACCGCATCACCATCCACCTGCGCCCCGACAGCCTGGGCCGGGTGGAGGTGGAGCTGTCGGTCGATGACGGCGGCCGGCTGCAGGCGGTGATCCAGGCCGATCGCCAGGACACCCTCGACCTGCTGCGGCGCGACCAGAAGGAGCTGGAGCGGGCGCTGCAGGATGCCGGGCTGAAGGCCGACAGCGGCTCGCTCAGCTTCAACCTGCGCGGCGAGAACCAGCAGCAGGGCCGGCAGCAGTTTGCCGGCGGCCATGACCGCAGCGGCACCGCCGGCACCGCCGGCACCGCCGCCACCGGCAGCACGGAAACGGCACCGCCGCCCCGGCGGGTGAATGTCGGCCTTGTCGACGTCAGCGTCTAAGGAGAACGTGACATGAGCGTTAGCGGCGTCAGCACCCTGAACACCAGTAGTAGCAGCAGCAGCACCAAGTCGCTGAACACGCTGGCGGACAATTACGAGATGTTCCTGACGCTGCTGACCGAGCAGCTCAAGAACCAGGATCCGCTCAACCCGATGGATACCAACGAGTTCACCAGCCAGCTCGTGCAGTATTCCAGCGTCGAACAGCAGATCTCCCAGAACAAGAATCTGGAGAAGCTGATCGCGCTTCAGGGCAACAACATCAACGCCCAGGCGGTGAACTATCTCGGCGCCATCGTGGTGACGGACGGCCCGACCGGCGGGCACACCGGCGAAGGCATCGACTGGGGCTACAACCTCGCCTCCAAGGCCAGCACGGTGAAGCTGGAGGTGACCGACGAGGCCGGCAAGGTGGTCTACACCACCACGGGCGAAACCGCCGCCGGCGATCACACCTTCAACTGGGACGGCAAGAACGCCAGCGGCGACCTGCTGCCGAACGGCGCCTACACCCTGAAGGTGACGGCCACCGACAGCGGCGGCAACAAGGTCAGCACCACCATCGAGACCGCAGGCTATGTCGGCGGGGTCGAAACCAGTGACGACGGCCCGCTGTTGATGCTGGGTGCCGCGAAGATCCCGTTGGACAAGGTGAAGTCCATCCACTGAACGATGAAGACAGGAAGCGCCATGGCGCCGTCTTCACTTCCCATGCCTAAGGAGACATGAAATGAGCGTCGTTGGTGGCCTGTATGCCGGCATCTCCGCGCTGACCGCGCAGTCCCGGAACTTCGGCGTGATCTCGGACAACATCGCCAATGTGAACACCGTTGGCTACAAGGACTTCGAGGCCCGCTTCTCCACCCTGGTGGTCGAAGCCGGCCTGCAGAGCTCCTATTCGCCAGGCGGCACCCGCTTCAACCGCTTCGTCGACGCGCAGAAGCAGGGCGTGATCCAGTCGACCACCAGCTCGACCGACCTGGCGCTGTCCGGCAACGGCTTCTTCGTCGTCAACGGCACGCCGACCGCCAATCCCGGCACGCCCTACCTCTACACGCGCTCCGGCAGCTTCGCGGCGGATTCCGAAGGGCGGCTGCGGAACACCGCCGGCTACTACCTGCAGGGCTGGCGCACCGACGCCACCGGCGCCATCATCAACGCCACCAACCAGTCGGCGCTGGAGAGCCTGGAGACGGTCGACATCTCGATCGTCGAGCAGATCGCCCAGCCGACCGAGAATGTCACCATCGCCGCCAACCTGCCGGCCAGCGCCGCGGTGGGCGACACCGCCACCACCACGCTGACGGTGTTCAGCACGCTCGGCTCCGACCATCTGCTGTCGATCCAGTGGCAGAAGGCAACGGCGACTTCCTGGGTCGGCACCTTCGGCATCACGAACCAGACGACCGGCGCCTTCACCGCCTTCGGTACCGCGCCGTATGCCGGGACCGCCGCCTCCACCGTCACCGCCACCTTCAACACCGACGGCACCCTGGCCTCGCTGGCCTCCGCCGGTGCCGCCGCCACCGTCGACACCAATGCCGACCTGAACGTCGATTTCATCGACCTGACGATCGCTGCGGGAACGCTGGACGTGCCGGCCGGCCCGACCACCACCGGCGCCCAGACCATCCGCTTCGACTTCGGCACCACCGGCGCCATCGGCACCGGCCGCTCGAACGGGCTCAGCCACTTCGACCAGGCCTATACGGTGCGCGAATTGACGCAGGACGGCTCCGAGCCCGCCGGCGTGGTCGGCGTGACCATCACCGACGATGGCGTCGTCACCGCGAACTTCGCCAATGGCCGCTCGCGCCCGATCTACCAGCTCCCGATCGCCACCTTCCCCTCGCCCTACAATCTGACCGCGGTGGATGGCAACGCCTGGGCGCAGAGCTCGGCCTCCGGAGGCTTTACCCTGAAGGTTGCCGGCACCGCCGGCGCCGGCTCGATCGTGGCCGAGGCGCTGGAGAACTCCACCGTCGACATCGCCCAGGAGTTCGCCGACCTGATCGTCGCCCAGCGCGCCTATTCGGCCGCCACCCGGATCGTCACCACCGGCGACGAGATGCTGGACGAGGCGATCCGCATGAAGCGCTAGCCGCGGTCCTCCCCAACGCGGCACCGGCAATATCCCCGCACCAGCCGGTGCCGCGCCCGAGCCCCCCCGCCCGGCCAGGCGGGGGGGCTCAACCCTTTCCGGGCGCGGCCACACCCTCGTCGAGGACGGAATTAACGAAAGTTTCACGCGAATTCGGCTTGCCTTCATGCTTTCGGACGACTGGGCGGCGCCCCCGCCCCTGGCTAGCTTGCGCCATCGGGGAGGGGGGGGTCCCCGACCCTGTCATCGGCCATTTGGGGGGGCCGTTTGCGATGTCGGTTCAGGAAGATTCGGCCGATCTGCCACCGCCCGACACCCGGCGCTGGGTGGCCCGGCGCAAGGCCCAGGTGGTGCTGGCGATCGCCCAGGGAACATTGAGCTTCGAGGAAGCCTGCCGGCGTTATGGGCTGACGGCGGAGGAGCTGGCGACCTGGAGCCGGCGCGCCGACCGGTTCGGCATCGCCGGCCTGCGCACCACCCGCGTGCAGCAGTACAGGCGGGTCGAAGAGTCGCGCACACCGGGCAAGCGCGCGCGCTGATCGCGCCACGCCACGGCCCGCCGCACGGCGTCACGAATTGATTTAATGTCACCGCGTAAATTATTGTTCTTTCTCAATTAAGCCCGTGTTAATCTCGCTAGGCAAAATTTGCCCAGAAAGGGCTGGCAGCGAGTCCGGAGATTGTATATAAAATTTTATAGAAATCGTTCGAATATCGCCGCGGGCGGGGCTGGTCCTGGCCGCCGCCGGCTGGTAGCGTTCCTGGCTGAACGGCTGACCGCTGGCGGCGCGCCGATCGGCCGGTCGCCTTCGACCCGCGGCGTAGGGGGAGACGGGCCGTGAACCCAATCCTGCAGGTGCTGCGCAATCTGGGGCCGGTGCGCATTGCCGCCATCGGCATCGTCGGCATCGCCGTCATCGGCTTCTTCCTGTACCTGATGACGCGGCTGTCGGCGCCGACCATGGCGCTGCTGTTCGGCGAGCTGGACCAGCGCGACCAGGCCCAGATCATCAGCCAGATGGCCCAGCAGAACGTGCGCTTCGAGCTGCGCGGCAACCAGATCTTCGTGCCGGAATCCCAGGTCAACCAGCTCCGCCTCAGCCTCGCGGCCCAGGGCCTGCCCTCGGCCGGGTCCAGCGTGGGCTACGAGCTGTTCGACAAGGGCCAGTCGCTCGGCACCACCAATTTCGTGCTGAACCTGAACCATCTGCGGGCGCTGGAAGGCGAGCTGTCGCGCACCATCGCCTCGATCCAGGGGGTGCGCTCGGCCCGGGTGCATCTGGTGCTGCCCCGACGCGAGCTGTTCAGCCGCGAGCGCACCCAGCCCTCCGCCTCGATCGTGCTGCGCATGCAGGGCGGCCGCCGGCTGGAGCGCGAGCAGGTGCAGGCGGTCCAGCATCTGGTCTCCACCGCCGTGCCGGACCTGAAGCCCGAACGCATCTCGATCATCGACGACCGCGGCACGCTGCTGGCGCGCGGGGCCGAGAGCGGCAACACCGCCCAGAACCTGATCGCGACCGCCGAAGAGATGCGGCTGAGCTATCAGCAGCGCGTGTCGCGCGACCTTGAGACCCTGATCGAGCGCACCGTCGGCTTCGGCAAGGTCAGGGCGGAAGTCGCCGCCGAGCTGGACTTCGACCAGATCAGCGAGACCACGGAGCGCTTCGATCCCGACCAGCAGGTGGTGCGGTCGACCCAGACCATCGACGACCGCTCCAGCAGCCGCGACCGGGCCGAACAGAACACCGTGACGGTGCAGAACAACCTGCCGGAAGGCCAGACGGCCGCCGGCGGCAATGCCGCGGGCGCCGAGCAGAACGCCGCCCGCGTCGAGGAAACCGTGAACTACGAGATCGGCCGGTCGGTGCGCACGGTGGTGCGGGGCTCCGGCACCATCCGCAAGCTGTCGGTCGCGGTCCTGATCGACGGCGTCTATGCCGATGGGCCCAATGGCGCCAAGCAGTACCAGCCGCGCAGCGACCAGGAGCTGCAGGCGATCGAGCGGCTGGTGCGCTCGGCCATCGGCTTCGACCAGAACCGCGGCGACGTGGTGCAGGTGGTGAACCTGCAATTCGCGCCGCTGGACGACGGGCTGCTCGGCGACGGCACCATCCTGTTCGGCCTGAGCCGCGCCGATTTCCTGCAGCTTGCCGAGATCATCGTGCTGTCGGTGGTGGGGCTGCTGGTGGTGCTGCTGGTGGTCCGCCCGGTGCTGACGCGGCTGTTCGAATCGCTGCCCCAGGCGACGGCGCTGCTGGGCGGCGGGGCGGCCGGGCTGCTGCGCGACCAGTCGGCCGGCGCGGCGGC
>CAZEQG010000263.1:0-5000 GCA_964514295.1 uncultured Alphaproteobacteria bacterium | reverse complement strand
GGCGCTGACATTCATCGCCGCCAGGAGCCGGCGGCGCTGACATTCATCGCCGCCAGGAGCCGGCCGGACTTGCCGCGCAGCGGCACCGCCAGCGAGCGCAGCCCCTCCTCCAGCTCCTGGTCGACCAGGCAGTGGCCGCTGCGCCCGGCCTCGGCGACGGCATCCAGGATCGCCGCGCGCTCGGTCAGGGTGTAGGGGGTCAGCGCCCGGATGTCTGCCCGCGCCAGCACGGCCTCCCGCTCGCCCGGGGCCAGCCCGGCCAGCAGCACCCGGCCCATCGAGGTGCACCAGGCCGGCAGGCGGGAGCCGATGCCGAGCGCGACCGACATGATGCGCTTGGTTGGCACCCGGGCGACATAGACGATGTCGGTACCCTCCAGCACCGACACCGAGCAGCTTTCGTTCACCTGTTCGACCAGGCGCTCCATGTGCGGCTGCGCCCGCTCCCACACCGGCATCGAGGTGAGATAGGCAAAGCCCAGCTCCAGCACCCGCGGCGTCAGCCGGAACAGCCTGCCTTCCGCCTCGACATAGCCGAGCGCGCGCAGCGTCAGCAGGAAGCGCCGTGCCGCCGCCCGCGGCATGGCCGTGCGCGCCGCCACCTCGGACAGGCTCATGGTCTCGTGCGCCCGGTCGAAGCAGGCGATCACCTTCAGCCCGCGCATCAGCGAGGTGGAATAGTCGCGGCCGTCGATGCCCTCCGGAATGTCGATTCGCGCCGTGCCGTTGCCCATGCCGCGATCCGGGTGTGTTCGATCAGCGCACGATGATGCGGTCTCCGCGCAGCCCTGGCAAGTTCGCGCTGGGACGGGTCAGATCGCGTCGACCGGGATCACCAGCCGGCGGTCGTCGGGCAGGCGGCCGGCACGCAGGTTCACCTGGATGGCCGGCAGGATCAGCGCCGGCACCTGGAGCGTGGCGTCGCGGGCCTGGCGCATGGCCACGAACTCCTCCTCGCCGATGCCGTCGCGCAGGTGCCTGTTGGCGGCGCGCTGCTCGGCAACCGTGGTCATGGCAATGGGCTTGCGCCCCTCCGGGGGATAGTCATGGCACAGGAACAGCCGTGTTTCGCCCGGCAGCGCCAGGATGGCACGGGCGGCACGGTAGAGGGCGCGGGCGTCGCCACCCGGGAAATCACAGCGCGCCGATCCCTGGTCGGGCGCGAACAGCGTGTCGCCAAGGAACACCGCGTCGCCGATGCGGTAGGCGATGTCGGCCGGCGTGTGGCTGGCAACCGGCATGGCCTCGCCGGCCAGCCCGCCGACGGCGAAATGCTCGCCATCGGCGAACAGATGGTCGAACTGCGTGCCGGCCGGCTCGGCGATCCCGAAGATCGGTGCGAAATGGGCGTGCACCGCCCCGACGCCGCCGCCGATCGCGATCCGCCCGCCGAAGCGCTGCTGCAGCAGGGCGGCACCGCTCAGGTGATCGGCATGGACATGGGTCTCCAGGATCCAGTGCAGCAGGAGCTGGCGGCTCTCCAGGATGCGGATCACCGGCTCCAGCGTCGAGGGATCGGTGCGGCCGGATTTCAGGTCGAAGCCCAGCACCGGATCGATCACCGCCGCCGGCATGCCGAAGCCCGAATGCACGATGTGGGTGAAGCTGCCGGTGACCGGATCGAACACCGATTCCACCTGCGGCTTCATTGCGGCAACGCTGCTCATGGCCACCTCCGTGCCGGTTCTAGCACGGCGCCTCATAGATGCAAAATTGTGAATGTATGGCGCCCGCGCTCATCCCCCATAGGCGATGCGGTAGATGGCGCCGGCCCGGTCGTCGGACACCAGCAGCGAGCCGTCGGGGTGGACGGCGACATCGACCGGGCGGCCGGACACGCCGCCATCGGGGCCGAGCCAGCCCTCGGCGAAGGGCTCGTAGGACACCGCCCGGTCGCCCTCCAGACGCACCAGCGTGACCCGGTAGCCGATGCGCGTGCTGCGGTTCCAGGAGCCGTGCTCGGCGATGAAGATCTGGTTGCGGTAGGCGGCCGGGAAGGCGGTGCCGGTATAGAAGGCCATGCCGAGGGCCGCGACATGCGGCCCCAGCGCCTGTGCCGCCATGGTGACGCCCTGGCAGCCGCCATCGCCGCCAAACTCCGGGTCGAGGATGCCCCGCCCATGGCAGCGCGGGAAGCCGAAGTCGAGCCCGGCCGCCGGCGCGTGGTTCAGCTCGTCCGGCGGCAGGTCGTCGCCCATATGGTCGCGGCCATTGTCGGTGAACCAGAGATGGCCGGTCAGGGGGTGGAAGTCGAAGCCGACCGAGTTGCGCACGCCGCGCGCCACGGTTTCCAGCCGGCCCTCCACCAGGCGCTGGATGGTGCCGTAGAGGCCGCTGGTGCGGCAGACATTGCACGGCGCACCGACCCCAAGATAGAGCGCACCGTCCGGCCCGAAGCGCAGCGGCCGGCGGCCGTGATGGCCCTCCGGCGGCAGGCGGTCGAACAGCAGCACCGGCCGGGGGCTGGCGTCGAGCCGCGCCTCGACATCCTCGATCCGCCAGATGCGCTGGATCTCGGCGAAGGTCAGCGCGCCGTCGCGGAAGGCCACGCCATGGGGCTGGCGCAGCCCTTCGGCCAGCACCACGATGCGGTCGGCGCGCCCATCGCGGTCGCGGTCGGGCAGGGCGTAGATGCGGCCATCACCGGCGGAGCCCGCGAACACCGTGCCGGCCGGGCTGACCGCGATCTGGCGGGCGCCGCCGACGCCCCCGGCATAAAGCGTGATCTGGAAGCCGGGCGGCAGGCGGATATCCTGCAGCCGCTGCGCCGTGGCGGGCGCGGCGAGCAGCGCGGCGGCGGCCAGCGCCAGGAGGGGGGCAAAGCGCGGCATCGGCGTCTCCATTCTCGACTCGGCGCCATCATCGGGGTCAATGTGGCCCCGGCATGGCAAGGGCCCGGGAGGGCCGGGGCCATCGGTGGCAAGGGATGGAATGATGCTGAAGGTTTCCGCGCGCGGCCAGGTGCCCCCCTTCATCGTGATGGATGTGATGCGGGCGGCGGCCGAGCGGGCCGCCACCGGGGCCGATGTGCTGCATCTGGAGGTCGGGCAGCCATCGACCGGCGCGCCCGCCGGCGCCATCGCCGCGGCTAAGCGGGCGCTCGACAGCGATGTGCTGGGCTACACGCTGGCGCTCGGCATCGATCCGCTGCGCCAGCGCCTGGCCCAGCACTATGCGGCAACCCACGGCCTGGCCTTGCCGGTGGACCGGCTGGTGGTGACGGCCGGCTCCTCGGGCGCCTTCCTTCTGGCTTTCCTGGCCGCTTTCGAGGCGGGCGACCGGGTGGCGCTGGCGGCCCCGGGCTATCCCGCCTACCGCAACATCCTGACCGCCCTGGGCCTGGTGGTGGTGGAGATCCCGACCGGGCCGGAAACGCGCTTCCAGCCCACCCCGGCGCTGCTGGAGGCGCTGCCGGTGCCGGTCGAAGGCCTGATCGTCGCCAGCCCGTCCAACCCCGCCGGCACCATGATTCCGCCGGCCGAACTGCGGGCGCTGGCCGAATATTGCCATGGCCGGGGCATCCGGCTGGTCTCGGACGAGATCTACCATGGCATCACCTATGGCATGGAGGCGGCCACGGCCGCCGCCTACAGCCCCTCGGCCTTCGTCGTGAACAGCTTCTCGAAATACTATTCGATGACGGGCTGGCGGCTGGGCTGGATGGTGGTGCCCGAAGACTGCCACCGCGCCGTCGAATGCCTGGCGCAGAACTTCTTCATCTGCCCGCCCGCGGTCTCCCAGCATGCGGCGCTGGCGGCGATGGACTGCCGCCAGGAACTCGACGCCAATGTCGCCCGCTATGCCGCCAACCGCGCCATCCTGCTGGAGGAACTGCCGAAGGCCGGGCTGACCGACCTGGCCCCGGCCGATGGCGCCTTCTACATCTATGCCGATATCGGCCGCTTCACCAATGACAGCCCGGAATTCTGCCGCCGGCTGCTGGCCGATACCGGGATTGCCGCGACGCCGGGGGTCGATTTCGACCCCGGCCGCGGCCACCGCACCATGCGCTTTTCCTTTGCCGGCGCGACCGGGACGGTGGCGGAGGCCGCCCGCCGCCTGCGCGCCTGGCTGGGCCAGGACGGGCTGGGCTAGGGCGGGGTCAGCCGGCCGGGCCGGCGCCGCCCCGGTTGTCGCGCCGGTTGGCCTGCACCAGGCGGTACATCCCCTCGATGTTGAGTGGCCGGAAATCGGCGTATTGCGCCCAGTCCCGGTAGCGCTCGAGCTGGATCGTCGCCTGCAGCTCGGCAAGGCTGCGGCCGGCGCGCACCCCCGCCAGCACTTCCATGTGCAGCTCCTGCATGTATCCGCGGAAGGCGGCGACATCGGCCTTGTTGCCGAGCGGCCCATGGCCGGGGGCGAGAATGTCGAAGTCCATCGCCTCGACCCGGCGCAGGGAGTCGATCCAGCCCGGCATGTAGGCATCGGGCAGGTGGCGGAAGGGCAGGGCCTTCACCGGGATGAAATCGACCGCAAAGGCGGTGCGTGCGGCCGGGAACAGCATCACCAGCGAGTTGTCCGAGTGGTTCGGGCCGACGAAGTGCAGATCGGCCACGCCGTCGCCGAGCTCCAGGCGCAGCGTGTCGGTGAAGGTGATCTGCGGCACCGGTGTCGGCCGCTTCTCGCCCAGGATCACGGCGCGGGCATTGGCATGGGCAACGAAGGTGGCGGTGTCGGCAAAGACCTCGCCGCCGGCGATGTGGTCGGCATGGTCGTGGCTGTAGACGACATAGCGCGCCACCTGCCCGAAGCGCTCGCGGAACTGGGCCTTCAGCCAGGCGGCGGCATCGGCGTTGATCGGATCGGTCGCGATGATCCCGGCCGAGGTCACCAGGAACACGCTGAAGTGGTTGTTGTTGCGGAAGCGATAGAGGTTGCCGGCGATCTGCGTGATCTCCCGTACCGCCCCCTGCGCCAGGGCGCCCCCCGGCAACCCGGCCAGCAATGCGGCTGCGCCGAGCCCGGCGAACACGCCGCGCCGGCTGCTGGCCGGGGCGCAG
>CAZEQG010000262.1:0-5066 GCA_964514295.1 uncultured Alphaproteobacteria bacterium | reverse complement strand
GGCGCGCGGCGGCATAGCCGGGCAGGCGGCGGGCGGCGCGCCAGCCGCGCCACAGCCGCCCCGGCTCCTGGTGGAGGTATTCCGGCAGGTAGTGGACCGGCGCGCGGATCTCGGCATGCACCGGATGGGTGGTGCGGTCGGTCGGCCGGCGCAGGGCGATGATGCGGATGTCGAGGCCGCGCCGCTCCAGCGCCCTCACCTCCTCGGCGATGAAGGTTTCGGACAGGCGCGGATAGCCCTTGAGGACAAAGGCGACCGCAGCCATTCAGGCCTGATGCAGCACCAGCGGCGTGGCCGGACGGTCGAGCAGCGCGCCGACCCGGCGGTTCACGTTCTCCAGCCCATCCATGAAGCCGTTGCGCCAGATGGTGGAGGGGCGGGGCTGGTTGCCGATGTTGCGGATGGCGCTGGCCATCAGCCGCGGATCGGGGCTGCCATTGTCCTCCAGCATGCGCACCAGGCCGAGGTCGGCGGCCCGGCTGGCGCGGATCGACTGTTCCAGCCGCGGCTTGGTGCGCGGCACCAGGATCGCCCGCTTGTCGAAGGACAGGATCTCGCAGAAGGTGTTGTAGCCGCCCATGGCGACGATGCCGACCGCTGGCGCCATCAGCGATTCGACATGGGCATCGAAGGTGATCGCCCGCACGCTCTGCAGGTTCTGCACCCGGGTCAGGAACTCCGCCCGCCGCTCGTGGCTGAGGAAGGGGCCGAACACGATCAGGCAGCGGTAGGGGATGTCGCGGTCGGTCTCGTAGGCGCGCAGCACCCAGTCCACCAGCCCGTCGCCATCGCCGCCGCCGCCGGCGGTGACCAGGATGTAGGGCTCGCCCGACTCGAGCAGCGCCTGCGCCCCGGGGCCCGGCGGCACGCCGGGCAGGCTGCGCCGGAGATAGCCCATGTAGGTGATCTTCTGGCGCACGCTGCGTGGCAGGGCGATTCCGTCCAGCGGGTCGCAGATCTCCTGCCGGCCATAGATCCAGATGTCGTCATAGAGGTCGCGCAGGGCCGGCACGGCGTTCTTTCGCTCCCACTCGGGCGCGAGCTGGGCCGGCTCGTCCATCACGTCGCGCAGCCCCAGCACCAGGTGGGTGCCGCGCTGCTTCAGCATGACCAGCGTGTCCTTCACCTCGCCGCGCAGGCCGAGCGGCTCCTTGTCCACGATGAAGATGTCGGGCTTCAGGATGTCGGCGGTGTGCCGGATGATCGAGGCCCGCAGCGCCAGCGTGTCCTCGATGTCGATGTGCAGCGACAGCGAGGTGTATTCGCCGTTGCGCAGCTTGATCACGCCCGGAATGCGCACGAAATCGACCCGGCTGCGGAAATCGAAGCTGCCGATGATCGGCGAGCCCGACAGGATCAGCACCGACAGGTCGACCCGCGCCTCGACCAGCGCATGCGCAATCGCCCGGCACCGGCGCAGATGGCCGAGGCCGAAGGTGTCGTGGCTGTAGATCAGTACGCGGGCATGCTTCCGTCGTCCGGCCATGCCGCCCCCCTCAGGCCCCTTGAAGCATCAGCGCAGACTATTGCACGAGGGCGCGAGGGCCCCCAAGCGAATTTGCCGCGCCGCCGCAAGGGCGATATGCTCGGCCCGGCATGGACAGCAGCCTGTACCGCTTCATCTTCCGCCACAGCGCGCCCCAGCAGATATACATTCTGGTGGTGACTGTCGTTTCCATGCCTTTTTACTATTTCTCGCTAGACCTTCCGAAGATGATCGTCAACAGCGCCATCAACGGCAAGGAATTTCCGCAGCAGGTGTTCGGTCTGACACTTGACCAGGTTGCCTATCTCATGGTGCTGAGCTTCCTGTTTCTTGGCCTTGTTTGCATAAATGGTGGATTCAAGTACTACATCAACGTGTATAAGGGCCGGCTGGGCGAGCGTATGCTGCGCCGCCTGCGCTACGAACTCTACGCCCGCATCCTGCGCTTCCCGCCGGCGCAGTTCCGCAAGCTGAGCCAGGGCGAGATGATCCCGATGATCACCAACGAGGTGGAGCCGGTGGGCGGCTTCATCGGCGATTCGGTGGCGCTGCCGGCGCAGCAGGGCGGCATTCTGCTGACCGCCCTGGTGTTCATGTTCATGCAGGACCCGCTGCTGGGGCTGGCGGCGATCGCGCTCTACCCGGTGCAGGGCTACGTCATCCCGAAGCTGCAGCGCAAGGTGCGCCAGCTCGGGGTCGAGCGGGTGCGCACGGTGCGCAAGCTGGCCGACCGCATCGGCGAGACGGTGTCGGGCATCCAGGACCTGCATGCCAATGACGGCACCCGCCATGCCCGCGCCGCGTTCTCGCAGCAGCTCGGCGTGATCTACGACATCCGCTACGAGATCTACCGCCGCAAGTTCTTCGTGAAGTTCCTGAACAACTTCCTGGCCCAGGTGACGCCCTTCTTCTTCTACGCCATCGGCGGCTACCTGGTGATCCGCGGCCAGCTCAGCTTCGGCGCCCTGGTGGCCGTGCTTGCCGCGTACAAGGACCTGACGCCGCCGTGGAAGGAGCTGCTGGAGTTCTATCAGAACCAGAACGATGTCCAGGTGAAGTACGAGCAGGTGGTGGAGCAGTTCGCCCCGCCCGGCATGCTGGATGAGGCGCTGCTGGCGCCCGTGGAGCCGGCGGCCGCTGGCGCGCTGCCGCTCGACGGGCCGCTGGTGGCCGCCAATCTGGGGCTGGCCGACGATGATGGCCAGCAGGTGCTGGAGCAGATCAGCCTCAGGCTGGAGCGCGGCGAGCATATCGCGGTGGTCGGCGGGGCGGCCAGCGGCAAGGAGGCGCTGGCCCTGGTGCTGGCCCGGCTGCAGGCGCCGAGCAGCGGCAGCCTGACACTGGCCGGCCGCGCCATGTCCAGCCTGCCGGAGGCGGTGCTGGCGCGCAGCCTCGCCTATGTCGGCCCCCAGGCCCATGTGTTCAACCTGACGCTGCGCGACAACCTGCTGATCGGCCTGATGCAGCGCCCGGTCGGCGCGGCCCCGCAAGGTGCCGCCGCCGCCCGTGGCTTCTCGCTGGTCGAGGCCCGCGCCTCCGGCAATTCCGAGGATGATGTGCGGGCGCCCTGGATCGACCACCAGGCCGCCGGCGCGGCCACGCCCGAGGCGCTGCCGGCGATCCTGCGCGAGATGCTGGTGACGGTGGACCTTAAGGACGAGGTCTATGCCATCGGCCTGCGCGGCACCACCAGTCCCGAGCGCCGGCCCGAGCTCTGCCGGCGCCTGCTGCAGGCGCGGGCGGCGCTGCGCCAGCGCCTGGCCGCCCCCGACCATGCCGGCGTCGTCGAGTTCTTCGCGCCCGACCGCTACACGCTGAACGCCACGGTGGCCGAGAACCTGCTGTTCGGCACCCCGATCGGGGACGCCTTCGACATGGAGCGGCCGGCCGATCACCCCTATGTGCGCCGGGTGCTGGACGAGGCGGGGCTGACCGCCGACCTGCTGGCGATGGGCCGGCAGGTGGCCGCCACCATGGTGGAGCTGTTCGCCGACCTGCCGCCGGGCCACGAATTCTTCGCCCAGTTCAGCTTCATCGACTCCGACGATCTGCCCGAGTTCCAGTCGCTGCTGGGGCGGGTGGAGCGCCTGGGCCTCGACGGCATCGAGGCGGCGGACAAGAGCCGCCTGCTCGCCCTGCCCTTCAAGCTGATCGCCGCCCGCCACCGGCTGGGGCTGACCGACGAGGCCTTCCAGCAGCGCATCCTCGCCGCCCGCCATGCCTTCCGCGCCGGGCTGCCGCCGGAGCTGGCCGGGCGCATCGCCTTCTTCGAGGACGGCGCCTACAACGCCGCCGCCTCGATCCAGGACAACATCCTGTTCGGGCGTCTGGCCTATGGCCAGGCCAAGGCCGCCGAGCGTGTCGGGGCGATGATCGCCGAGGTGGAGGACGCGCTCGGCCTGCGCGACGATATCGTGGAGGTCGGGCTCGACTTTCCGGTCGGCATCGGCGGCGCCCGGCTGACGGCGGCCCAGCGCCAGTCGCTGGCGATCGCCCGGGCGCTGCTGCGGCGGCCGGCGCTGGTGATCCTGAACGAGGCGACCTCGGCGCTGGATGCCGGCGCGCAGGCGCGGGTGATCGACCGGGTCAGGCAGCGGCTCGCCGGCTGCGGGCTGCTGTGGGTGCTGCAGCGGCCGGGCATGGCCCGCGGCTTCGACCGGGTGGTGGTGATGGCCGGCGGCCGGGTGGTGGAGGAGGGGCGCTTCGCCGACCTCGACCGCGACGGCGCGCCCTTGCGCAAGCTTCTGGCGGAGGAGTGAAGGATGAGCCTCAACGAGGAAGTCGAGCTGCTCAGGAACATCAGCCTGTTCGCCAAGATCGAGCCGTCGAAGCTGAAGCTCCTGGCCTTCACCTCCGAACGCCTGACCTTTCCGGAGGGCCAGGCGCTGTTCGAGCAGGGCGATGTCGGCGACGCCGCCTACATCATCATCCAGGGATCGGCGGCCGTGCTGATCAACACGCCGGCCGGGCGGGTGGAGGTGGCGCGGCTGGGCAAGGGCGACGTGGTGGGCGAGATCGCCATCCTGTGCGAAGTGCCGCGCACGGCCACGGTGCGCGCGGTCAGCAGCCTCACCGCCCTCAAGATCTCGAAGGACCTGTTCTTCCGCCTGGTCACCGAGTTCCCGCAGATCGCCGTCGAGATCATGCGCGAGCTGGCGCAGCGCCTGGAGCGCACCAACCTGCGCCTGCGCGAGGCGCTGACCACGGCGGCGCATTGAGCCGGCTGGTCTCCTTCATCGCCCGGCTGGAAGCGCAGCGCCGCTGCCTGGACCATGCCGCCGGGCTGGTCGCCGGCCTGGCCGGGCCGGTGTTGGAACTGGGCCTCGGCAACGGGCGCACCTACGACCATCTGCGCGCCGGCCTGCCCGGGCGCCGGATCATCGTGTTCGAGCGCCAGGTCGCCGCCCATCCGGACTGCGTGCCGCCGGATGGCGACCTGGTGCTGGGCGATCTCGAGCGCACCCTGCCGGGCTTCCGCCCGCCGGCCCCGGTGGCGCTGATCCATGCCGACATCGGCAGCGGCCGTGATGCCGATGACCGCCGCTTTGCCGCCCGGCTGGCGCCGCTGCTGGCCGGGCTG
>CAZEQG010000261.1:0-5082 GCA_964514295.1 uncultured Alphaproteobacteria bacterium | reverse complement strand
CCCAGCGTGGCGACGACCAGCGCCTGGGTTTCACCGCGGGTGAACAGGGCCGAGCCATGGGTGCGCGGCAGCACGCCGACCTCGGCCTTGATCGGCCGCACGGTCTTGGTGTCGCGGCCGTCGATGCGCAGGCCGGTGTCCAGGATGGCGCCGCGCACCACCTCGGCCTCCAGCTCCTTGAACAGGCCGCCGACAACATCGGCGGCGAAGCCCTCGGCCTCCAGCGCCGCCAGTGCGGCCTTCTTCACCGCGCCGACCTTCTCGTGCCGGGCCTGCTTGGCCGTCTCGGCATAGGCGGCGGCCAGATCGGCCCTGGCGATCTCGGCCAGGCGCTGCTTGGCGGCGGCGGCCACCTCCGACACCGTGGGCAGGTCCCAGGGGTCCTTGGCGGCGCGTTCGGCCAGCCAGATGATGGCCTCGATCACCGGCTGGAAGCTGCGATGGCCGAACATCACGGCGCCCAGCATCACCTCTTCGGTCAGCTCCTGGGCCTCGGATTCCACCATCAGCACGCCCTCGGCCGTGCCGGCCACCACGAGGTCGAGCTTGGAGGCCGCCTTCTGGTCGGTGGTGGGGTTCAGCACATAGGCGCCGTCGACATAGCCGACCCTGGCCGCCCCGACCGGGCCGAGGAAGGGCACGCCCGACAGGGTCAGCGCCGCCGAGGCGCCGATCATCGCCGGGATGTCGGTGTCGTTCTCGTTGTCATAGGACAGCACGGTGCAGACGACCTGGGTGTCGTTGCGGAAGCCGTCCAGGAACAGCGGCCGGATGGGCCGGTCGATCAGGCGGCTGACCAGCACTTCCTTTTCCGACGGGCGGCCTTCGCGCTTGAAGAAGCCACCCGGGATCTTGCCGGCCGCGAAGGCCTTTTCCTGGTAGTTCACGGTCAGCGGGAAGAAGTCCGTGCCGACCTTCTTGGGGTCGGAGACCGCGGTGCAGAGCACCGTGGTGTCGCCATAGGTCACCATCACGGCGCCATTGGCCTGACGGGCAATGCGGCCCGTCTCCAGGACAAGCTTGCGCCCGCCCCAGTCGATTTCCTTGCGGTACATGTCGAACATTTTGGGGATATCTACCTTCGTCTCGGCGGGAACCATCGGACAGGGTGCGGCCATGCATGATAGGCGCAACCAAGACCCGCGACGGCGCAAACGGAACTGTGGGCCGGCCCCCGGCCAGCAACGCCTTCCGTCCGCGAAAGATCCGGCGCCCGGCGGGCGGCGGTTCCCTTGCTTGCTTCACTCTCTTTTCGCGCGGGGGCTCCCATGACACGGAACGCGCGCCGGGTCAAGGACGGCGGTCGCGGGCGGCGGCCTGGGGCACCGCCGCCCGTTCAGTGTTCCTGCCGGTGCAGCGGCCGGCCGAGCGCAGCCGCCCGCCGGCCGCAGGCTGCCGGCCTAGCGGCGCAGGCCCAGACGTTCGATCAGGCTGGCGTAGCGCGCCTGGCTCTTCTTCTTCAGATAGTCGAGCAGGCTGCGGCGCTGGCCGACCATCACCAGCAGGCCGCGGCGGGAATGGAAGTCCTTCTTGTGGGTGCCGAGATGCTCGGTGAGGTTGCGGATGCGCTCGGTCAGGATCGCGACCTGCACTTCCGGCGAGCCGGTGTCGCCTTCCTTGGTGCCATATTCGGCGATGAGCGCCTGCTTGCGCTCGTCCGTGATCGACATCGGGGTTCCTTTCAGGTCAGAGGTTGAGCACCCGGACCGGGGCCAGCGCGCCGCGTTCGATCCGGCCGATCGCAACCGGGCTGCCATGCGCGGTCGCCAGCACCAGATCGCCCGCTTCGATCCCCGCCAGCCTTGCCAGATCGCCCGATCGCATCAGCGATACGGGCTGTCCGTTGCGCAGGCGGGCTGCCTCGGGCTCGCTCAAGGCCAGGGCCGGGATGTCGTCCAGCGCGGTCTCGAGCGGCAACAGATGCGAATAGACGGCCGCTCCATGCGTGTCGTGGTCCAGGAAGTCAAGGGGAATCGCCATGTCCTCGGTGAAGGGGCCGACGGCAAGCCGGCGCAGCGCCACCAGATGGCCGAGGCTGCCGAGGGCCAGCGCGATGTCCCGGCCGAGGCTGCGCATGTAGGTGCCCTTGCCGCAGTCGACCTCGAAGACGGCGTGGTCGGCGTCGGGCAGCGCCACCAGCTCCAGCCGGTCGATGCGCACCTGGCGCGGCGCCATCTCCACCACCTCCTCGGCGCGGGCCAGGTCGTAGGCGCGCTGGCCGTCGATCTTGATCGCCGAGTAGCGCGGCGGCACCTGCGTGATCTCGCCGAGGAAGCGCGGCAGCACCGCGGCAATCGCATCGCGGCCGGGCCGCACCTCACTGACCGCCGTCACCCTGCCCTCGCGGTCCTCGGTATCGGTGGCCTCGCCCCAGCGCAGGGTGAAGCGGTAGGTCTTGTCGCCGTCCACCGCGAAGGGCACGGTCTTGGTCGCCTCGCCCAGCGCGATCGGCAGCACGCCGGTCGCCACCGGATCCAGGGTCCCGGCATGGCCGGCCTTCTGCGCGTCGAAGGCGCGGCGCACGGCCGAGACGGCCTGGGTCGAGGTCATCCCCTCGGGCTTGTCGAGCACGACCCAGCCATTGACCGGCTGGCCGCGGCGCCTGCGGGCCATCGCGGTCAGCCCTCGCCCAGGTCGCGGGCGACCTCGGGGCGGTGCAGCAGCCCCTCGATGCGCTCGGCGGTGTCGAAGGCGGTGTCGAGCTGGAAGCTCAGCGTGGCCGCACTGCGCAGGCTCAGATGCTCGGCCAGCCGCGCCCTCAGATAGGGGGCGGCCCGTTTCAGCGCCGCCAGCACCGTCTCGCGCCCTTCGCCTGCCAGCGGCATCACGAAGGCGGTGGCCGCCTTCAGGTCGGGGCTGACCCTGACCTCGGTGACGGTGATCGAGGCGCCCGCCAGATCGGGATCGCGGAAATGCCCCTCGCGCAGAATCGCGGCAAGGGCGTGGCGCATCTCCTCGCCGACGCGGAGCTGGCGCTGGCTGCGGGGCCCGGCGGCGGCACCGCCGGGCTTCTTGCTGGTCCTGGTCATCACGCTTCCCTATGGTCCCTGCCAGCCGGGATCGGACCGGCCGGGGACTGCCCAGACTGCCGGCGCGCCTACAGCGCGCGGGCCACTTCCTCGACCTCGAAGCACTCGATGAGGTCGCCTTTCTGGATGTCGTGGTAGTTCTCGAAGGCCATGCCGCATTCGTAGCCCTGCTTCACCTCGCGGACCTCTTCCTTGAAGCGGCGCAGGGTCTTCAGCGTGCCCTCGTGGATCACCACCTGATCGCGCAGCAGGCGCACCTTGGCCCCGCGCTTGACCTCACCCTCGGTCACCATGCAGCCGGCGACCTTGCCGACCTTGGTGATCTCGAACACCTGGCGGATCTCGGCGTAGCCGAGGAAGGTCTCCTTCTTCACCGGCGACAGCATGCCGCCCAGCGCGGCCTTCACGTCGTCGATCACGTCGTAGATGATCGAGTAGTAGTGGATGTCCACCCCGTCACGCCGCGCCATCTCGCGGGCCTGCGGGTTGGCGCGCACGTTGAAGCCGATGATCCAGGCCCCCGATGCCTTGGCCAGCGTGATGTCGCTCTCGTTGATGCCACCGACGGCGGCGTGCAGCACCCGCACCGCAACCTCGCCCGTCGCCAGCTTCTCCAGGCTGGCCTTGATCGCCTCGGTCGAGCCCTGCACATCGGACTTGATCACCACCGCCAGCTCCTTGGCGCTGCCGGCGGCGATCTGGCTCAGCATCTGCTCGACCGTGCCGCGGGTCGCCTTCGACTGTTCGGTGTCGCGGGCGCGGCGCTGGCGGAAATCGGTGACGTCGCGGGCGCGGCCCTCATTTTCCACCACCGCGAAGTCGTCGCCAGCCTGTGGCGTGCCGTTGAGGCCCAGCACCTCGACCGGGGCCGAGGGGCCGGCACTGTCGACCTGGCGGCCCTTGTCGTCGATGAGGGCCCGCACCCGGCCCCATTCGGCGCCGGCCACGAAGATGTCGCCCACCTTCAGCGTGCCGCGCTGCACCAGCACGGTGGCGACCGAGCCGCGGCCGCGCTCCAGCTTGGCCTCGATGATGGTGCCTTCGGCCGGCCGGTCGGGATTGGCGCGCAGTTCCAGCACTTCGGCCTGGAGCAGGATCGCCTCCTCCAGCCGGTCGAGCCCGAGGCCGGTCTTGGCCGAGACCTCGACCGCCAGGATGTCGCCGCCCAGATCCTCCACCACCAGCTCGTGCTGCAGCAGGTCCTGCTTCACCCGGGCGGGATTGGCGTCGGGCTTGTCCATCTTGTTGATGGCCACGATCAGCGGCACCCGCGCCGCCTTGGCGTGGCGGATCGCCTCCACGGTCTGCGCCATGATGCCGTCGTCGGCGGCCACCACCAGCACCACGATGTCGGTCACCGTGGCGCCGCGCGCGCGCATCGCCGTGAAGGCCTCGTGGCCGGGCGTGTCGATGAAGGTGATGCGCTGGCCGGAACCGAGCTCCACCTGATAGGCGCCGATGTGCTGGGTGATGCCGCCGGCCTCATGGGCCGCCACGTCGGTCTTGCGCAGGGCGTCCAGCAGCGAGGTCTTGCCGTGGTCGACATGGCCCATGATGGTGACCACGGGCGGCCGCGGCACCATCGCCTCGGGCGTGTCCTGCGCCCCCTTGAGGCCGATCTCGACATCGGAATCCGATACCCGGCGCAGGTTGTGGCCGAATTCGGCAACCACCAGCTCGGCCGTGTCGGCGTCGATGAGCTGGTTGATCGTGGCCATCACGCCCATGCGCATCAGGGCCTTGATCACGTCGGCGCTGCGCTCGGCCATGCGGTTGGCGAGTTCCTGCACGGTAATGGTTTCGGGCACCACCACGTCGCGCACCACCTTGGCCGTGTCCCCGCCACTAAGGCGCTGGCGCTGCTTTTCGCGTTCGCGCGCGCGGCGAACCGAGGCAAGGCTGCGCACGCGCTCATTGTCGTCCAGCGCCTGGGTCACCGTCATCTTGCCGGTACGCCGGCGCTCGTCGCGGCGCGGCGCCACCACTGGGCGCTTGGGCTCCGGCCGCAGGGCCGGGCGGCGGGGCCTGTCGGCCTCTTCCGTGCTGGGGGCAG
>CAZEQG010000260.1:0-5085 GCA_964514295.1 uncultured Alphaproteobacteria bacterium | reverse complement strand
GCACCATCCACCGCTTCCGCGCGCATCAGACGGTGCTGGCGACGGGCGGCTATGGGCGGGCCTATTTCTCCTGCACCTCGGCCCACACCTGCACCGGCGACGGCAATGCCATGGTGCTGCGCGCCGGCCTGCCGCTGCAGGACATGGAGTTCGTGCAGTTCCACCCGACCGGCATCTTCAGCGCCGGCTGCCTGATCACCGAAGGCGCCCGCGGCGAGGGCGGCTATCTGACCAATTCCGAGGGCGAGCGCTTCATGGAGCGCTACGCCCCCTCGGCCAAGGACCTGGCCAGCCGCGACGTGGTCAGCCGGGCGATGACCATCGAGATCAATGAGGGCCGCGGCGTCGGCCCGAACAAGGACCATATCTTCCTGCACCTGGAGCACCTCGATCCGAAGGTGCTGCACGAGCGCCTGCCCGGCATCTCGGAGACCGCCCGGGTGTTTGCCGGGGTCGATGTCACCCGCCAGCCGATCCCGGTGCTGCCGACCGTGCACTACAACATGGGCGGCATCCCGACGAACTTCCTGGGCGAGGTCTACGCCCCCACCGCCGAGGCGCCAGATGCCATCTGCCATGGCCTGATGGCGGCGGGGGAGGCAGCCTGCGTGTCCGTGCATGGCGCCAACCGGCTCGGCACCAACTCGCTGCTCGACATCGTGGTGTTCGGCCGCGCCTGCGCCCTGCGCGCCGCCGAGACGGTGAAGCCCGGCCAGCCGCACAAGCCGCTGTCGGACAAGGCCGGCGAGGAGGCGGTGGAAAGGCTGGACGCGGTGCGCCACAACAAGGGCTCCACCCGCTCGGGCGAGCTGCGCACCCGGATGCAGCAGACCATGCAGCGCCACGCCGCGGTGTTCCGCGACGAGGAGATCCTGGCCTCGGGCGTGCGCAACATCCACGACGTGGCGCGCGGCCTGCCCGATCTCGTGGTCGCCGACAAGTCGCTGATCTGGAATTCGGACCTGGTGGAGGCGCTGGAGCTCCACAACCTGATGGCCCAGGCGGTGGTCACCCTGCATTCGGCCCACAATCGCAAGGAAAGCCGCGGCGCCCACGCCCGCGACGACTTCCCCGAGCGCGACGATGCCGAATGGATGAAGCACACGGTATCCTGGTGCGACGTCGACAAGGACTTCGCCACCCGCATCGACTACCGCCCGGTGCACCAGTACACGATGTCGAACGAAGTGCAGCCCTTCCCGCCCAAGAAGCGCGTCTACTGAGGATCGGGGACCAGAGATGGCCGAGTTCACCCTGCCCGCCAATTCCAAGGTCAAGGACGGCAAGGCGCACCCCGCCCCGCCCGCCGCCAAGCGGCCGAAGGTGTTCAAGATCTACCGCTACGACCCGGATTCCGGGGAGAACCCGCGCGTCGACACCTACACCCTGGACCTCGACGACTGCGCGCCGATGGTTCTTGACGCGCTGATCAAGATCAAGAACGAGGTCGACACCACGCTGACCTTCCGGCGCAGCTGCCGCGAGGGCATCTGCGGCTCCTGCGCCATGAACATCGATGGCACCAACACGCTCGCCTGCCTGAAGCCGATCGACGAGGTGAAGGGGGAGGTGCGCATCTACCCCCTGCCGCATATGCCGGTGATCAAGGACCTGGTGCCCGACCTGTCCGTGCCCTATGCCCAGCTCGCCTCGATCGAGCCCTGGCTGCAGGCCGACACGCCGCCGCCCCCAGATGGCGAGCGCCGGCAGAGCCCGGAGGAGCGCGCGAAGCTCGACGGCCTGTGGGAATGCGTGCTGTGCTTCTGCTGCTCGACGAGCTGCCCCAGCTACTGGTGGAACGGCGATCGCTACCTCGGCCCGGCCGTGCTGCTCCAGGCCTATCGCTGGATCGCCGACAGCCGCGACGAGGAGACCGGCCGCCGGCTGGACAATCTGGAAGACCCCTTCCGGCTCTACCGCTGCCACACCATCATGAACTGCACCAAGACCTGCCCCAAGGGCCTGAACCCCGCCAGGGCGATCGCCGAGATCAAGAAGCTGATGGTGCTGCGCCGCTAGCCCGGCGGCGGTGCGGCGCGGAAGGCGGCCGCTTGGACCATCTTCTTTCGTCCTACGACTATCCCCTGCCCGAGGGCCAGATCGCGCTGCGCCCGGCCGTGCCGCGCGAATCGGCGCGGCTGCTGCGGGTTGCCGCCGCGGGCCTGGCAGATCACCATGTCGGCGACCTGCCCGAGCTGCTGGCGCCGGGGGACCTGCTGGTCTTCAACGACACGCGCGTGATCCCGGCCCGGCTCTCCGGCCATCGCGGCACGGTCGCCGTGACCGTCCAGCTGCACCAGCCCCTGGCCCCGGATGCCTGGCGGGTCTTCGCGCGCCCCGGCAAGCGGCTGCGCCCCGGCGACCGGGTGGACTTCGCCGGCGGGCTTGCGGCCGAGGTCGTGGCCAAGCAGGCCGACGGCAGCGTCGACCTGCGCTTCGGGCTTGCCGGCCCGGCGCTGCTCGCCGCCATCGCCAGCCACGGCGCCATGCCGCTGCCGCCCTATATCCGCCGGCCGCCCGACGAGCGCGACCGCCAGGACTATCAGACCATCTTTGCCGCCCGCGACGGCGCCGTGGCGGCGCCGACCGCAAACCTGCACATCACCCCGGCGCTGCTGGCGCGGCTGGAACAGCGCGGCATCGCCTGGACCACGGTCACGCTCCATGTCGGCGCCGGCACCTTCCTGCCGGTGAAGGCCGAGGATGTGCGCCAGCACCGCATGCACGCCGAATGGGGCGAGGTGACGCCGGCGGCCGCTGCCGCCATCGCCGGGCGCAGGGGGCGGCTCATTGCCGTCGGCACCACGGCGCTGCGCGTGCTGGAGGCATCGGGAGGCGCCCCCTTCGCCGGAGAGGTGGACCTGTTCATCCGGCCGGGCTACCGCTTCCGGATGGTCGACATGCTGCTGACGAACTTCCACCTGCCCCGCTCCACCCTGCTGATGCTGGTGGCCGCCCTGGCCGGGCGCGAGGCGATCCTGGCGGCCTATGCCCATGCCGCCGCGGCCGGCTACCGCTTCTATTCCTATGGCGACGCCTGCCTGATCGACCGGGTGGCGCCATGACAGGCTTCGCCTACACCCTGCTGGCCCAGGATGGCGCCGCCCGGCGCGGGCGGATCGCCACCGCCCATGGCACGATCGAGACCCCGGCCTTCATGGCCGTTGGCACGGCCGGCACGGTGAAGGGGCTGACGCCGGAGATGGTGGCGCGCACGGGCACCCAGGTGGTGCTGGGCAACACCTATCACCTGATGCTGCGGCCGGGGGCGGAGCGGGTGGAGAAGCTGGGCGGGCTGCACCGCTTCATGGGCTGGCCAGGGCCGATCCTCACCGATTCGGGCGGCTACCAGGTGATGTCGCTGGCGGCCCTGCGCAAGCTCGGCGAGGAGGGCGTGTCCTTCCGCTCCCACCTCGACGGTTCGCAGCACCTGCTGACGCCGGAACGCTCGACCGCGATCCAGCACGCCCTCGACGCCACCATCACCATGGCCTTCGACGAATGCACCAGCTTCCCGGCAAGCTGGGACCAGGCGCTCTCGTCCATGGAGCTGTCGATGCGCTGGGCCGCGCGCTCCCGCGCCGCCTTCCGCGCCCGCCCCGGATATGGCCAGTTCGGCATCGTCCAGGGCAGCGTCTTTGCCGATCTGCGCGCCCGCTCGGTTGCCGCCCTGCGCGACATCGGGTTTGAGGGCTATGCCATCGGCGGGCTGGCGGTGGGCGAGCCGCAGGCGGTGATGTTCGAGGTGCTGGAGGCGACGGTGCCGCTGCTGCCGGCCGACCGGCCGCGCTATCTCATGGGGGTGGGCAAGCCGGCGGACCTGGTGGGGGCGGTGGCGCGCGGCATCGACATGTTCGACTGCGTCATCCCCACCCGTTCGGGGCGCACCGGCCAGGCCTTCACGCGCACCGGCCCGATCAACATCCGCAACGCCCGCTTCGCCGAGGATGCCGGCCCGCTCGATCCCGGCTGCCCCTGCCCGGTCTGCGCCGGCGGCTTCAGCCGGGCCTACATCCATCATCTGGTGAAGGCCGGCGAGATGCTGGGGCCGATCCTTTTGACCTGGCACAACCTGTTCCATTATCAGGCGCTGATGGGCGAGATGCGCCAGGCGATCGCCGAGGGCGGCTTTGCCGCCTGGCGCCGCGAATTCGAGGAAAGATCATGACCACCGATGTCAGCGGCCTTACCCAGCTCGGCCGCCCCGCCGAGGCACCGGCCAGCCCCGAGGCGGCCGTCCTGGAGACGGTGCCGAACCCGCATCCCGGCACCACCTATCTGGTGCGCTTTGCCGCGCCCGAGTTCACCTCCCTCTGCCCGCTGACGGGCCAGCCCGATTTCGCCCATCTGGTGATCGATTACGTGCCGGCGGAAAGGCTGGTCGAATCGAAGTCGCTGAAGCTGTTCCTGGGCGCCTTCCGCAATCATGGCGCCTTCCACGAGGACTGCACCGTGGGCATCGGCAAGCGGCTGGTGGAGGTGCTGGCGCCGGTGTGGCTGCGCATCGGCGGCTACTGGTATCCGCGTGGCGGCATCCCGATCGACGTGTTCTGGCAGACCGGCCAGCCGCCGGCCGGGCTGTGGCTGCCCGACCAGGGCGTGGCCCCCTATCGCGGCCGGGGATGACGGTGGACGCGAAGTCGGCGATCCGCGATCAGGCGCTGTCGCTCGGCTTCGATGCGGTCGGCTTCACCAGCGCCGAGGCGGCACCCGAGGGGCCGGCCCGGCTGGCGGCCTTCCTGGCCGCAGGGTTCCACGGCGACATGGGCTGGATGGCCGACACCGCCGCGCGCCGGGCGGCACCCCGGGCGATGTGGCCGGAGGCGCGCTCGGCCATCGTGCTTGCCATGACCTATGCGCCCGCCCATGACCCGCTCGATGATCTGGCGCACCGCGACCGTGGCGTGATCTCGGTCTATGCCCGCCACCGCGACTATCACGATGTGCTGAAAAAGCAGCTCCGCCAGCTCGCCCGCTTCATCGCCGACCGCTTGCGGGTGCCCGCCAAGCTGTTCGTCGACACCGCCCCGGTGATGGAAAAGCCGCTCGGCCAGCGCGCCGGCATCGGCTGGCAGGGCAAGCACA
>CAZEQG010000259.1:0-5089 GCA_964514295.1 uncultured Alphaproteobacteria bacterium | reverse complement strand
GCGTGCCGCAGATCGAGGTCACCTTCGACATCGACGCCAACGGCATCGTCAACGTGTCGGCCAAGGACAAGGCGACCGGCAAGGAGCAGCAGATCCGCATCCAGGCCTCGGGCGGGCTCAGCGATGCCGATATCGAGCGCATGGTGAAGGAGGCCGAGGCGCATGCCGCCGAGGACAAGAAGAAGCGCGAGCTTGTGGAGCTGAAGAACCAGGCGGAGACGCTGATCCACACCACCGAGCGCACCATCCGCGAGGCCGGCGACAAGATCCCGGCCGGCGACCGCCAGTCGGCCGAGGCGGATATCGCGGCGCTGAAGGAGGCGGTCGGCAACAATGATGCCGAACAGATCCGCAGCCGGCTGGAGAAGCTGGCCCAGACCTCGATGAAGCTGGGCGAGCAGATGTACAAGGCCGATCCCGGGCCGGGCCCCGGCGCGGGCGGCGATGCCGGCGGCGGCACCGGCCCGGGCGGCGAGAAGGTGGTGGACGCCGACTTCGAGGAAGTCGACGAAACCCGCAAGAAGCAGGCCTGACCCCGTCATGACGCGGCACCGCGCCGCTTCCTGAAACGCTAGATTCCGGCGGCGGCGCGGACCTCGACCCCCATGGCCAAGACCGACTACTACGAACTTCTCGGCGTCGACCGCAAGGCCGGCGCCGAGGACCTCAAGCGGGCCTATCGCAAGCTCGCCATGCAGTACCACCCGGACCGCAACCCGGGTGACCAGGCGGCCGAGCAGAAGTTCAAGGAGATCAACGAGGCCTATGACGTCCTGAAGGACGACCAGAAGCGCGCCGCCTATGACCGTTTCGGCCATGCCGCCTTCGAGGGCGGCGGGCCGGGCGGGGCGGGCTCTGCCAAGGGCTTCGACTTCACCGAAGGCTTTGCCGACATCTTCGACCAGATGTTCGGCGACTTCATGGGCGGCCGGCGCGGCAATGGTGCCCGCGGCCGTGGCGCGGACCTGCGCTACAATCTCGAGATCACGCTGGAAGACGCCTTTGCCGGACATCAGGCGAAGGTGCGCGTGCCGACCTCGGTGGCCTGCGAGGCATGTGGGGGCAGCGGGGGCGAGAAGGGCGCCCAGCCGGTTTCCTGCCCGACCTGCCGCGGCAGCGGCAAGGTGAGGGCGCAGTCCGGCTTCTTCACCATCGAGCGCACCTGCCCCTCCTGCCAGGGGGCGGGCCGGGTGATCGAGAAGCCCTGCCATGTCTGCGGCGGGGCCGGGCGCACCCAGAAGGAGCGCCAGCTGCAGGTCTCGATCCCGGCCGGGGTCGAGGATGGCACGCGCATCCGGCTTGCCGGCGAAGGCGAGGCCGGCCTGCGCGGCGCCCCGCCCGGCGACCTCTACATCTTCCTGTCGGTGGCCCCGCACCGCTTCTTCCGCCGCGACGGCGCCGATCTCTATTGCCGGGTGCCGATCCCGATGGTGGATGCCGCGCTCGGCGGCGCCATCGAGGTGCCGACGGTGGAGGGGTCACGCGCCCGGGTGGTGGTGCCGGAAGGCACCCAGACCGGCCGGCAGCTGAAGCTCAAGGGCAAGGGCATGTCGGTGCTGAACAGCCCCGCCCGCGGCGACCTCTATGTCGAGCTGGTGGTCGAGACGCCGGTCAATCTCAACAAGCGGCAGCGCGACCTGCTGAAGGAATTCGCCGAGGCCGGCGGCGCCACCACCAGCCCGGAAAGCGCCGGCTTCTTCAGCAAGGTGAAGGAGCTGTGGGAGGATCTGCGGGACTGAGCGCGGCGGCTTGACGGGCTGGCGGGCGGCCGCCACCCTGTCGGCATGCATATCGACCTGGGTGCCACGCGCTACCGTTTCGACGGGCTTGCAGACCTCATGGCCAAGGCATCGCCGGACCGTTCGGGCGACCGGCTGGCCGGGCTTGCCGCCGCCTCCCAGGAGCAGCGGGTGGCCGCCAGGCTGCTGCTGGCCGACCTGCCGCTGAAGTGCTTCCTGGAGGCGCCGCTGCTGGCCGAGGATGGGGTCAGCGCATTCACCCTGGAGCGGCTCGATCATTCCGCCCTCGAGACGGTCTCGTCGATGACGGTGGGCGGATTCCGCGACTGGCTGCTGTCGGATGCGGCCGACGGGCCGGCGCTGGCGGCGCTGGCGCCGGGGCTGCTGCCGGAGATGGCGGCGGCGGTCTCCAAGCTCTGCCGCAACCAGGACCTGATCGCGATCGCCCGCAAGATCCGCGTGGTCACCGCCTTCCGCAACACCATCGGGCTTGCCGGCCGGCTGTCGGTGCGCCTGCAGCCCAACCACCCGACGGATGATCCGGCCGGGATCGCGGCGGCGGTGCTGGATGGGCTGATGTATGGCTGCGGGGATGCGGTGATCGGCATCAACCCCGCGACCGACAGCCCGGCCAGCATGGTGGCGCTGCTGGAACTGCTGGACGAGGCGATCCAGCGCCACGCCATCCCCACCCAGTCCTGCGTGCTGGCGCATGTGACGACGGCGCTGCAGGTGATCGAGGCGGGGGCGCCGGTCGATCTGGTGTTCCAGTCGATCGCCGGCACCGCTGCGGCAAATGACAGTTTCGGCATCACCCTGCCGATGCTGGAGGAAGCGCGGCAGGCCGCCCTGTCGCTGAAGCGCTCCACTATCGGAACGAACGTGATGTACTTCGAGACCGGCCAGGGCGCGGCGCTCTCGGCCGATGCCCATGGCGGGCTCGACCAGCAGACGGTGGAGGCGCGGGCCTACGGCGTGGCAAGAGCCTTCTCGCCATTGCTGGTCAACACCGTGGTCGGCTTCATCGGGCCTGAATATCTCTATGACGGGCGGGAGATCCTGCGGGCCGGGCTGGAGGACCATTTCTGCGGCAAGCTTCTCGGCCTGCCCATGGGGGTGGATGTCTGCCACACCAACCATGCCGAGGCCGACCAGGACGACATGGACAACCTGCTGACGCTGCTGGGCGTGGCCGGCGTGAACTTCGTCATGGGCGTGCCGGGGGCGGACGACATCATGCTGAACTACCAGTCGACCAGCTTCCACGATGCGCTCTACCTGCGCGCCGCCCTTGGCCTGGCGCCGGCCCCGGAATTTGCCGCCTGGCTCGCCGCCAACGGCATCCTCGATGGCGCTGGGCGCGTGCGTCCGGACCTCGCCGGGCCGGCCCGGGCGCTGATCGGCTGGCGCGCGGCGGCGCAATGACCGCGCAGGATCCCTGGGCGGGGCTGCGGCGGCTGACGGCGGCGCGGATCGCGCTTGGCCGCGCCGGCGACGGGCTGCCCACGGCACGGGTGCTGGAGTTCCAGCTCGCCCATGCCAGGGCCCGGGATTCGGTATGGATGGATTTCGATATCGAAATGATCATGGGTGGCGTGGCCGGCCTCGGCCTGCCGGCGGTGCTGGTGAGGACGGCGGCGGCCGACCGTGCCGCCTATCTGCGCGATCCATCCCTCGGTCGCCGCCTCGCCACGGGGGAAGCGGCGCGGCTGTCGCGCGGCGAATGGGATGCCGCGGTGGTGGTGACCGACGGCTTGTCGGCCCGGGCCGTTCATGAGCATGCGCTTGCCACCCTGGCGGCGATGACGGGGGCGCTCGCGTCCTGGCGGCTGGCGCCTGTGGTGGTCGCCCCCTTCGGGCGGGTGGCGCTGGCGGATGAGATCGGCGCCGCCCTGGGCGCGGCCATGACGGTGATCCTGGTCGGCGAGCGGCCCGGCCTGTCGAGTGCGGACTCCCTTGGCGCCTACCTGACCTGGGACCCGCGGCCCGGCCGGCAGAATGCCGAGCGCAACTGCGTCAGCAACATCCGCCCCGATGGGCTGGACCCGGCCCTCGCCGGGATGACGGTGGCGCGGCTGATGCGTATGGCCCGGGAAAGGCGGCTGACCGGGGTCGGGCTCAAGGACGAGGGACCTGGTATTGCCGATTCAGCTCCGCCAAAGCTGGGTAGTGCCGGGTAAAGGCGGCCTGGCGGGGCCGGCGTCGGGAGGCTGGAGGCGGTCATACCGCCTTGGTCGGCGCCGTGCTGCCTCGCCGGCCCGTCAGTCCGGCTCCCTGCCGGCGCCGCGCTTGGCCGCCGCGGCGATGGCCCGGCCCTCGCCGCTGAGGAAGTCGATCGCCGCCCGTGTCACGATCTGGTTGTAGCGGACGCAGAAACGCTGACCTTCAGTGAGCGCGCTACTCTGCTGCCGCAGGAGATTTTGGTATTGCCGGCGCAGGTCCCCCAGCCTTTCGTCCACCAGCCGGTCGATATCGTCCGGCCGCAGCAGATGGGCAAAGAACAGGGCGGTCAGGAAGTCCGACCGCAGCGTCTCCTCCCCCCGGGCGGCCTGGAGCGCCCCTCGGAGGCTCGCCATTCCAGCCTCGGTAATACCATAGACGCGCTTTTCCAGCCCGACGGTGGCGGTGGGATCGCGGGGCACCGCCTCCCCCGCCGCAACGGCCTTGGCAAGGGCCGGATAGATCGATCCGAAGCTGGCCCCCTGGAACGGGGCCAGGGCGCTGCGGATTGCGCTGCGTATCTCGTAGCCCGTGGCATCGCCGAAGCTCAATACCCCGAGGCAAAGCACCCGAACGTCGAGTTTACCCATATCGACTAGATATACCGACTGGAATTCAAGCGCCAGATCAATTTACGCATCCTTGACCGAAAAACCGGCACGTGCTGCTATGGATCGGCCTGAAAAGGCCGGGTATTCCCCCTGGAATGGGCTGTAGGGCCAGGTTGGAGGCGGTAGTGACGGGGCAATCGACGAAACCAGGCGTCGGCGTACTGGGTGCGGGCGGCCGTGTGGGGCAGCTTCTGCTGCGCGAAGTGCTGGAATCGGGCCAATGCCGCCTGGCCTCGGCCCTGGTGCGGCCGGGCAGCCCGCTGGTGGGCCGCGATGCGGGCGCGCTGGTCGGCCTGGGCGACTGCGGGGTCGCGGTAACGGACCAGGTGGCGGCCGTGATCTCGGCCGCCGATGTGGTGATCGACTTCTCGGTTCCGGCCGCGGCGGCGGGAAATGCCGCGACGGCGGCGGGCGCGGGGGTGCCGCTGCTGGTCGGCACCACCGGCCTGTCGGCGGAACAGGCGGCGGCGGTTGAAGCGGCCGCCGCGCGCATCCCGGTTCTGATCGCGGCCAATACCA
>CAZEQG010000258.1:0-5089 GCA_964514295.1 uncultured Alphaproteobacteria bacterium | reverse complement strand
GACGTCGCCGCCCGCCAGCGCCTGGAAGGCGGCATTGGCCCGGCGCACCCAGCCTTCGGGGTCGGCCAGGGCGATGCCGAGCGGGGAGGCGTCGAGGAAGCGCGCGAACTCCGCCCCGCTGCCCGCGGGTCCGCCGCCGCCGCCCAGGCGGGTCAGCCAGTCAAGGGCGCCGGCCAAGGTCCACCGTGGTCTTGCGCGACTTCATGACGAAGGAGATGATCTCGGCCACCGCCTTGTACTGCTCCGGCGGGATCTCCTCGTCGATGTCGACGGCGGCATAGAGGGCGCGGGCAACCGGCGGGTTCTCGACGATCGGCACGCCCGCCTCCCCCGCCACCTCGCGGATCTTCTGGGCGATCAGGTCGACCCCCTTGGCCACCAGCTTGGGCGCGCTCATGTCCTGCGAGCGGTAGTGGAGGGCGACGGCGTAGTGGGTGGGGTTGGTCACCACCACGGTCGCCTTGGGCACCGCCGCCATCATGCGCCGGCGCGCCCGGTCCATGCGGATCTGGCGCAGCCGCGCCTTCACCGTCGGGTCGCCTTCCGACTGCTTGAACTCGTCCTTCACCTCCTGCTTGGTCATGCGCATCTGGCGCATGAACTCGTAGCGCTGATAGAGATAGTCGCCGGTCGCCACCACCGTCATCACCGCCAGCGCCGCCGCCAGCATCTTCAGCACGGTGATCCAGGTCTCGTGCAGCAGGTCGCCCATCTCGAGCTCGATCAGCACGCCGACCCGCCCGACCTCGGGCCATACCAGCCAGACGATCAGGATGCCGACGATGGTGATCTTCACCAGGCCCTTCAGCGTCTCGAACAGGCCCTTCACCGAGAAGATGCGCTTCAGCCCGGCCAGCGGCGACACGCGCTCCAGCTTGGGCATGAGCTGGTCGGTGGCGAACAGGATGCCGGTCTGCCCCAGGCTGGGGGCGATCGCGGCCACCAGCATGATGCACAGCGGCACGACCAGCACGAACAGGATCGCCGTCAGCGCATCGAGGATCGCCCGGCCGCTGCCGGCGGCATCGAGCGGGAATTCGTGCGGCCGCTCCAGGAACACGAAAACCGCCTCCTTCAGCCCGGCCCCGATCTCGCGCCCGAACACCCCGAAGATCAGCAGGGCCGACAGCAAGATGAACCAGTGCGACACCTCCATCGACTTGACGACCTGGCCCTTCTCGCGCGCCTCGTCCAGCTTTTGCTGGGAGGGATCTTCCGTTTTCTGCGCGTCATCGGCTTCCGACATGGCCTGGCCGCCTACTGCTGCAAGATCGCCTGGAGAGTACCCTCATAGTATTGCATGAACCAGGTGAGCCCGGCATGCAGCGTGACGGCGAACAGCAGCAGGCCGAGCATGAGCTGTGCCGGCAGGGCCAGGAAGAAGATCTGAAGCTGCGGCATCAGCCTGGCGAGAATGCCGAGCCCGACATTGAACAGGGTGAAGATCACCAGGAAGGGTGCGGCGATCTGCACCGCCACCCGGAAGCTGGTGGTGACCAGGCGGGCGATGAAATCCGACATGTCCTGCACCGGCAGCGGGCGGCCGGGCTGGAACAGGGTGTAGCTGTCCATGGCCGCGGCCAGGAACAGGTGATGCAGGTTGGTCTGGAACAGCAGCACCAGGCCAAGGAAGCTGAGCAGCGCGCCGGGCAGCGAGCCTTGCTGGGCGATGCCGGGATTGAACACCTGGGCCGAGGCGAGGCCGGACTGGAAGGCGATGATGAAGCCGGCGGTCTCCAGCGTTAGGATCATGATCCGCGCGATGGTGCCGAAGAACAGGCCGATGATCACCTCGCCCACGACCAGGCCGACGAAGGGGCCCATGGTCGCCGGCAGCGCCGGCAGCCCGGCGCGCACCACCGGCGTGATCAGCACCGCCAGGGCCAGCGCGAACAGCAGGCGGGCCTGCGGGCTGATGAAGTTCTCGCCGATCCCCGGCATCAGCATCACCGCCGCGCCGATGCGGCAGAACACCAGGGCGACGGCGAAGATCTCGGCCGGCAGGATGTCGGTCAGCACCGGCCGCCCCCGGCTCAGCCGATATTGACGATGCGGTCGACGATCTGCTGCATGAACTCGCTCATCGTCGTGAGCATGAAGGGCATCAGCACGATCAGGCTGACGAAGACGACCAGCATCTTCGGCACGAAGGTCAAGGTCATTTCCTGGATCTGCGTCAGCGCCTGGAACAGCGAGATGATCAGGCCGATCAGCAGGCCGATCACCATGATCGGGCCGGAAACCTTCAGCATCACCAGAATGGCGTCGCGGCCGATATCCATCACCTCGTTGGCGTTCATCTGGACCCTGCGCCCCCGGCCGCGCCGGCCGGTCAGATCGGCATGCGGATGATCTCCTGATAGGCCTGCACCATGCGGTCGCGCAGGCCGACCACGGTCTGCAGCGTGACCTCGGCATTGTTCACCGCCATCACCACGTCGGTCAGGTCGGCCTTGCCCTGGGCGGCGAGGATCGATTGCCGCTCGCCCTCCTTCATGGTCTTCACCGCCTCGCCGGCGGCGTCCTTCAGCAGGCTCTCGAAATCGGGCGCCCCGGCCGTCTTCGGCCCGTCGACCTCGGGCGCCTTCGGCAGGTTGGTGTAGGCGGCGATCGCATCGGAAATCCGGCCAACCATGTTCGTCCCCATCTCCGCGGAAGCGTCAGACTAGCACGCCGCGGCCCGCCTTGCACCTCAGGCGCGCAGCAGGTCGACCGTGCGCTGGAGCATCGAGCGCGCCGACTCGACCATGTTGATGTTGGCCTCGTAGGAGCGCTGGGCCTCGCGCATGTCCATCATCTCGATCAGCGAGTTCACGTTGGGCATGCGCACATAGCCGTCCTGGTTGGCGTAGGGGTGGCCGGGATCATAGCGGAGCTGGAAGTCGCTCTGGTCGCGCGTCACCTTGTCGACCTTCACCACGGTGACGTCGTTCTTGCGGTCAAGCTCGTTCTTGAAGCTGATCACCTGCCGGCGGTAGGGCGTGCCATCGGGGTTGTGGGCCACCGAATCGGCGTTGGCGATGTTCTGCGCGACCACCCGCAGGCGCATGCCCTGCACCTTCATGCCGGCGGAGGAGGCGCGGATCGCGTTGGTCAGTTCCATGGCTGGCTCCCGGTTTCGTCGCCAAGCCAGGCAAGCAAGGCGCGTGCCAGGCGCGCGGGAAGGTCAGTGCAGCGGCTCGATCACCGGATCGCGGCCAAACTCGGCCACCACGATGCGGTCGGGCTCGACCGCGCTCCAATGCGAAAGATCGGCGTCCAGCGGCTCGGAGACCACCATCACCCCGCTGTCGACCTGGCCCCAGTAGAGCGAGGGCGGGGCCGCGTCGGAGGCATGGCGCAGCGCGATCACCCGCCGCCCGTCGCTGAGGGCGGCGGTCATCCTGAACGGCTCGCACACGCCGGCCTCCGCCATCTGGCGCTCGACCAGGGCGACGGTGCGGCGCAGCGCATCCGGCGGATCCTCCTCCAGCCCGTGCAGGAACAGCAGCAGGAAGAACAGCTCGGAATCGGTGGTGCCGTGGCGGCTGGCATAGAGCCGGTCGGGCAGCAGCGCCTCAAGCGCCCGGCGCACCCGGTCATAGCCGCCGATCTGGCCGTTGTGCATGAACATCCAGCGCCCGACCCCAAAAGGATGACAGTTGGCCCGGCTGGTGGCGGTGCCGGTGGAGGCCCGGACATGGGCGAAGAACAGGTGGGCGCGGATCTGGTGGGCGAGGCTTTTCAGGTTGGCATCGTTCCAGGCCGGCAGGATGTCGCGGTAGAGCCCGGGCTCCTCGCGCTCGCCGTACCAGCCGACACCGAAGCCGTCGCCGTTGGTCGCAACGGCCGCCTTGCGGGCATGCAGGCTCTGCCGGATCAGCGAGTTCTCCGGCTCGAAGATCAGCGAATCGAGATAGATCGGGCGCCCGACATAGGTCAGCCAGCGGCACATGCCTGCGCGGAGCCCCCCTTGGCGCGCCCGGCCGCCCGCCTACTGGCCGCCCGAGCGGCCGATGGCGGTCTTCAGCAGGCCGAGCTGCTTGCGGTAGAGGTTGGTCATTGCCGCATGGTCGGTCTGCGTCTCCGACACCTTCAGCATCTGGTCCTCCAGCACCACGGCGTTGCCCGAGGGTGTAACCTCATAGAACTCGCGCGGGCGCTCCTTGTTCACCTTGTTGGGCGATACCGGCGCCCCCTCGATGTGGCGGCCGCTGGTCACCGCCGGGCGCAACTGCGGCACCCGGGCGAGCTGCTTGTCGAAGCTGATCGGCTTCAGGTCCCGCGCGGTGTAGCCGGGCGTGTCGGCATTGGCGACATTCTCCGACAGCACCCGCTGGCGCTGGTTCAGCCATTCCGTCTTCTGACGGTTGACCTGGAACACGGTGAGCTTGTTGAGGTCCATGCAGACTATCTAGTACCGCTGAAGACTAGCGTCAAGTATAATTCTACCGCCGAAGAAGCGCCAAAGTGATAGGCAGGAATTGCCTGCCCCGCCGCTTCCACCCGGCAATTCCTGCCGGGCGTCCGCACGGACGATGACAGGACCGGCCGCGACCGCTAGAATCCCGGGCCGTGACCGCGGACGACAGACCCAGCACCGCCAGGCGACAGATCGCGATCGCCCTGGCCCATGATCCGGAGGGCGGGCGGGCGCCGGTGGTGACGGCGCGCGGCTATGGCGCGCTGGCCGAGAAGATCCTCGACCTTGCCTTCGCCAACAACGTGAAGGTGCGCACCGATCCCGACCTGGCCCAGGTGCTGGCGGCGGTCGAGGTGGACAGCGACATCCCGGTCGAGGCTTTCGCCGCGGTGGCAGAGATCCTGGCCTACATGTACCAGGCCAATGCCCGGCTCGGCGGTTTCGCCCCGCCCGGCGGCGAGCCGCCTGCCCGTGATGCCACCCCCCGTGAGGCCACGCCACGCGAGGCCACGGCGCCATGACGCCGATCGCCTATCTGCAGGTGGTGGCCGCACTGGCGGTGGTGCTGGCCCTGATCTTCGCCCTGGCCTGGCTCGCCAAGCGCGGCGGGCTCGGCCCGGTCGGGCCGAAGCCGGGGCGGCGGCTGGCCGTGATCGAGGTCGCCGCGGTCGACGCCAAGCGCCGGCT
>CAZEQG010000257.1:0-5105 GCA_964514295.1 uncultured Alphaproteobacteria bacterium | reverse complement strand
CAGCCGGCGGCCGCCCCCGTGGTGCTGCTGTCGGGCGGCGAGACCACGGTGACAGTGCGCGGCACCGGGCGCGGCGGGCGCAACGTCGAGTTCCTGCTGGCCCTGGCCGTGGCGCTGGAGGGGGCGCCGGGGATCGCGGCGATCGCCTGCGACACCGACGGCATCGACGGGGTGGAGCCCAATGCCGGCGCCATGATCTTTCCCGATACCCTGGCGCGCGGGCCCGATGCCAAGGCCCGCCTTGCGGCCAATGACGGGCACGGCTACTTCGCCGCCCTCGGCGACCTGGTGGTGACCGGGCCGACACTGACCAACGTGAACGACTTCCGCGCCATCCTCGTGGAGCCCGCCTGATGCGCCGACACCGCGCCACCAAGATCCTTGCCACCCTGGGTCCCGCCAGCAGCACCCATGAGCAGATCCGCGCCCTTTTCGCGGCCGGGGCGGATGCCTTCCGCCTGAACTTCAGCCACGGCACCCATGAGGACCACGCCCGGCGCTATGCCACCATCCGCGACATCGAGCGCGAGACCGGGCGGCCGATCGGCGTGCTGATGGACCTGCAGGGGCCGAAGCTGCGCATCGGCACCTTCGCCGAGCCGAAGGTGACGCTCTATCAGGGCCGGCCATTCCGACTCGACCGCCTGGGCGAGCCCGGCGACGACCGGCGGGTGAACCTGCCGCACCCGGAGATCTATGCCGCCGTGCAGCCCGGCATGGCCCTGCTGCTGGACGACGGCAAGATCCGCCTGAAGGTGCTGAAGGTGGGCGAGGAGGCGATCGAGACCGAGGTGATGGCCGGCGGCATTCTGTCGGCGCGCAAGGGGGTGAACCTGCCGGGCGCCATCCTGCCCCTGTCGCCGCTGACCGAGAAGGATCGCCGCGACCTGTCCTTCGGCCTCGAACTCGGGGTCGACTGGGTGGCGCTGTCCTTCGTGCAGCGGCCCGAGGACATCGCCGAGGCGCGCAAGCTGGTGCAGGGCCGCGCCGCCGTGCTGGCGAAGCTGGAGAAGCCGAGCGCGATCGAGCATCTCGACCAGATCGTCGAGCAGTCCGACGGCATCATGGTGGCGCGCGGCGACCTTGGCGTGGAGATGCCGACGGAGGACGTGCCCTCCCTGCAGAAGCAGATCGTGCGCCGCTGCCGGCGCGAGGGAAAGCCGGTGGTGGTGGCGACCCAGATGCTGGAATCGATGATCGCCTCCCCCACCCCGACCCGCGCCGAAGCCTCCGACGTGGCGACCGCCGTCTATGACGGGGCCGATGCGGTGATGCTGTCCGCGGAATCGGCCTCAGGCCAGTATCCGGTCGAGGCGGTGTCGATCATGAGCCGGATCGTCGAGCGCACCGAGCGCGACAGCCTCTACCGCGCCATCATGGACGCCGACCACGCCCCGCCCCAGGCGACCGCCCAGGACGCCATCACCGCTGCCGCCCGGGCGGTGGCGGAAACCGTCAGCGCCGCCGCCATCGTCACCTACACCACCTCGGGCTCGACCACGCTGCGCTGCGCACGCGAGCGGCCGACGGTGCCGATCCTGTCGCTGACCTCGAAGCTGGACACGGCGCGCCGGCTGGCCCTGGTGTGGGGCAGCCATTCGGTGAAGGTCCGCGACTGCCGCAGCTTCGCCGAAATGGTCCGCACCGCCCAGACCGCCGCCCGGCACGAGAAGTTCGCCCGCGACGGCGACCGGCTGGTGATCACCGCCGGGGTTCCCTTCGGCACCCCCGGCGCCACCAATGTGCTGCGCATCGCGCGGGTCGGCGGGCCGGTCGAGGAATAGCGCCGCCTTCGGCCAGGCTGTGGCCGACATCGATCAGCCGCAGCACCCCTTGCCGGCGCCGCGCCGCTCAAGCTGGATGGGCGGGCACGGCACCGATGCGTAGGAGCAGAACACGCAGCAGTCGCCTTCCTGGGGGCGCAGCAGGGCGTGACAACCCTCGCACTCGTAGAAGTACTGGCAGGCGTCGGTCGGCATTTCCTCGACCTTGCGGTGGCCGCAGTGCGGGCAGGTGATCTCGGAGCGAAGCTCCACCGGCATCGCCGTCATGCCAGATCCTCCAGCAGCCTGGAGCGTCGCAGCGCCGGGCCGTCCTTGCGGCAACGGTGCAGGGCCGCAGGATAGGCCAGGGCCGGACGGGCCGATGGGTTCATCAACCGCCCTCAGGCGACGCTGCGCCGGTCGGCGTCGCGCAGGGTCACACCGCCGCGCAGCGCCCCGGCCGCCGTCGACCCCCACAGCCGCTCGTAGCCCTCGGGCAGGGCCCGGCTGTTGGCCACGGACAGCCACAGCCGCAGCAGCAGCCGCGACTTGCCGCTGCCTTGCGCATCCTCATAGGCGGTGCGGCCGTGGAAGACGACATGGTTGTTGAGGAGCTGGATGTCGCCCTCGGCGAAGGGCGCATGCAGGCAGCTCGCCTCGGCGATCTCGGCCAGCAGGTCGAGCGCCTCGTTCTGGGCGGCGCTGAGGCGCGGCACGTCGGCACGCTCCTGCGCCTGCTCCACATAGGTGCGCGAATACTGGCAGGTCAGCTTGCCGTCGCGCTGGCCGAACACCGGCAGCGCATAGACCCCGCCGCGGCCCGGCCCATCCTCGTCCTCCGGGCGGACCCGCCAGTAGTCCTGGCAGAGCAGCGCGTGCAGGTCGGGCCGGCGGCGCAGGATCTCGTTGTGGATGTGGGGAATGCTGGCGAGCTTGCTGACGCCGCCGGCAATGCCGTTGCTGGCGCACAGCAGCGCGATCACGTCGCAGCGGTCGGTATGAAACCGCAGGGGTCCGGTCGAGCGCGCCCGCGCCCGCGAGGCCAGGACCTCCGGCGAGCCCTGGCGCTTGGCCGCGACCTGCCGGCTGACGATGCCGTCGTCGCGGGTCTCGTCGCGCACCGCGCCGATGATCTCGCCCTGCGCGGTCTGGTAGACGGCGGTGCCGAGATGGGTCCCGATGCCCCAGAAGATCGAGCGCAGCTCGGCCACCGTGTAGCGCGCCACCGGAAAGCCGGTGATCCGGACCACGCCGCGGCCATCCTCCAGCGCGGCCAGCACCGCGGCGAAGAACGGCGCCAAGCCCGGCAGCGGGAAATCCGCCTGCCTGATCGCGGTCTCGACAAGGCCCCGCGCGGCGGCGGCGCGGAAGGCACCGTCGATCGCCTCGACCGCGCCGTCCGGCCAGGGCATGATCCAGTCGTTCGCGCGCGCCAGTTCGTCACCCGTCCACACTGAGCGCCCGCTGATCGGCCCGGCCATCGCCTTCCCCTCCGCTGTGCCTGCGGACAAGCCTAGCGCCGCCGCCAGCGCCAGGCCAGCGCCGCGAACACGCGCCTGGAAACCGCTCCCAACCCAGATGTATGATCACCCTACAAGCGAGGGGGAGACGAGATGAATATCTGCATGATCGGCTACGGCATGATGGGCGTCTGGCATTCGCAGGCGCTGCAGGCCACCGATGCCGTGCTGCACACCGTGGTCGGCCGGCGCCCGGAGGCGGCCCAAGAGTTCGCCGAGCGCTTCGGCTACCGCAACTGGACCACCTCGCTGGATGCCGCCCTGAGCGATCCGGCGATCGACGCGGTGATCGTGGCGAGCCCCAGCGAGGCGCATGAGGCCCAGGCCGTGCAGTGCCTGGAGGCGGGCAAGCACACGCTGATCGAGATTCCGGTGGCGATGACCCTTGCCGGGGCCGAGCGCGTGGTGGCGGCCGGCGAGAAGAGCGGCAGGGTCTATGGCCTGTGCCACCCGATGCGCTTCCGGCGCGAGCGCGAGGAGCTGCGCCGGCGCCTGGCGGCGGGGGAGGAGACGATCCGCCACATCGCCGGCCGCTTCTTCATCAAGCGCCTGGTGAACATTGGTGCCACCGGCTATCGGCGGAGCTGGACGGACAACATCCTGTGGCACCATTTCTGCCATTTCGTCGATCTCGGCATGTTCCTGTTCGACGGCGCCCCGATCCGGCGCATCCACACCAGCATGGCCCCGCTGCATCCGCTGACCGGCATCCCCATGGAATGCGTGCTGACGGTGGAGACCGAGGCCGGGCAGAGCCTGCTGGTGCACGGGTCCTACCACGCCACCTGGCGGCTCTATGACAAGCTGATCGTCACCGACAGGGACACCTACAACTACGACATCCTGGCCGGCACCCTGCAGACCGCGGCCGGCAAGGTGGAGATCGAGCCGGAGCAGGTGAACTGCGCCCGTGTCATCACCGATTTCCTGGCGGCGATCCGCGAAGGCCGGCCGCCGCTGGCCAGCGGCCCGTCGGTGCTGCCGGCGATGCGCGTGCTCCAGGCTGCGCAGGACGACTGGGATGCCATTTATGGCGCCCAGTCAATTCCCGGCCGCATGCTCTAGGAGGGCGGGGCCGGGGCGCGGCCGTCTGTCCTATCGCGCTGCAAAATCCCGGAATGCCGCCGGAACCAGGCGGGCCGCGCCCTGCAGGTGGCGGCGCATGAGCAGGCTCGCCATCTCGCCGTCGCCCGCGGCAAGGCAGTCGAGGATGGCGATGTGCTCGCGCGTGTTCTCCAGCACCCGCTGGTGGCCATAGGTCCAGTGGATGTTGGTGAAGCGGCGCATGCGGTTCTGCTGCTGCACCGCGGCCAGGATGAAGCGGTTGCCCGAGGCCCGCGCCAGCCCCTCGTGGAAGGCGGCGTTCATCTCGTAGAAGGCGACCGCCATGCCGTCGTGCCAGGGCGCTGCCATGGCCGCCAGATGGCGGGCCCGCATCGCCTGCGCCCAGGCCGGGTCGAGCCGGAAGGACGGCTCCAGCAGCGCCGCCGGCTCGATCACCAGGCGGAAGCGGTAGCTCTCCGCCCGGGATTCGGGGCTGTCATTGGCAACCCGGAAAGCCCAGCCATAGCCCGGCCGGCGCTCCACCACCCCGGCCTCGGCCAGGCCGCTCAGCACCCGCAGCATGACCGAGCGGGCCACCCCGTAGCGCCGCAGCAGATCGGCCTCCGACACCGATTCCGGCAGGTCGCCCGACAGCCGGTCGCGGGCGATGGCGACCTGCAGGTTCTCCTCCGCGGCGGCCGGGGAGGCGGCAGCCTCGCCAACCTCCGCCGGCGCCACCGGGCGGGCCAGCACATAGCCGCGCCCCGGGCCGGGCCGG
>CAZEQG010000256.1:0-5110 GCA_964514295.1 uncultured Alphaproteobacteria bacterium | reverse complement strand
CCGCCGGCAGGCCCGCATCGACCGCGGCGAGGAGGTGATCGTCGGCGTCAACAAGTACCGCAGCGACGGCGCGGCGCCGATCGAGGTGCTGCAGATCGACAACACCAAGGTGCGCGAGGCCCAGGTGGCAAAGCTCGCCGCCATGCGGGCCGCCCGCGACGAGGCGGCCTGCCGGGCAGCCCTCGCGGGGCTGGAGCAGGTGGCGGCCAGCGGCGAGGGCAACCTGCTTGCCGCCGCCGTCGAGGCGATGCGCGCCCGGGCCACCGTGGGCGAGGTGTCGGACGCGCTGGAGCGCGTCTACACCCGCCACCGGGCGCAGATCCGCTCGATCACCGGCATCTACGGCGCGGCCTATGAGGGCGACGAGGGCTTCCGCCGGATCCAGGCCGAGACCGACGCCTTCGCCGCCGAGGAGGGGCGCCGGCCGCGCCTGCTGGTGGTGAAGCTGGGCCAGGACGGGCATGACCGCGGGGCCAAGGTGATCGCCACGGCCTTCGCCGATATCGGCTTCGACGTCGATATCGGCCCGCTGTTCCAGACGCCGGAGGAGGCGGCGCGCCAGGCGATCGAGAACGACGTCCATGTCGTCGGCGTATCCTCCCAGGCGGCCGGGCATCTGACCCTGGTGCCGGCCTTGCGGGCGGCGCTGGACCGCATGGGGGGCAGCGATGTGCTGATCGTGTGCGGCGGCGTGATCCCGCCGCAGGACTATCAGGAGCTGCTGGCGGCGGGCGTGTCGGCGGTCTATGGCCCCGGCACCAACATTCCGGCGGCGGCATCCGAGATGCTGGGGCTGATCCGCCGCCGCCGGCTGGCGGCGTGATCCGCGGCCTGGCGGTTTTCCTGCTGCTGGCCGGGCTGGGCGCGGCCCTGCCGGCACGTGCCCAGATGCCCTTCATCCAGGGCCTGATGGAGGCGCTGGAGCAGTCGGGCGAGGCCAGCCCGGAGGTGAAGCGCTCGCTGGGCTGCATGGCCGGCGCCGGCGCCACCGGCGCAGCCGCGCTGATCTACAGCCAGACGCAGTTCGTGGTGATCGAGGGCGCGGTCGCCGGGGCCGCCCCCTATTTTGCCGTGCCGCTGTTCGTGGCGACGCTGGTGACCGGCTGTTCGCTCGGCCAGTCCCTGGCGCCAGCCGTCGAGTGGCTGAAGGTCAAGGCCAGCGCGATCGTCGAGGCCGCGGTGCCGAAGCTGCCCTGACGGCCAGCCCCGGGCTTCACGCCCGTGGCGCGTGTGGCAGGGCGAGGTACTCGGCCGAGCGCATCTCCATCAGCCGGCTGACGGTGCGGTGGAACTCGAAGGCCACATCGCCGGCCGGATAGAGCTCCTCGGCCGGCACCTCGGCGGCGATGATCAGCTTGGCCTTGGCCTCGTACAGCGCATCGACCAGGAACACGAAGCGCTTGGCCTCGTTGCGCCGCTCGGCGCCCAGCGCCGGCACCCCGTCGAGGATCACCGTGTGATAGGCGGCGGCAAGGGCAAGATAGTCGCCGGCCCCCAGCGGCCGCTCGCACAGGTCGGCGAAGTCGAAGCGGGCGACGCCGCGCGCGGCCAGCGGCACCGGCACCTGGCGCCCCTTCACGGTCAGCGCCTCCGGTGCGCCGGCGGCCCCGCCGGTCAGCTCCCGGAAGGCGCTGCCGAGGGCGGCCGAGGAGACCGCGCCGAGCGGCGTGTGATAGACCGGGATGCCCTCGATGCGGTTGCGGCGGAAGTCGTTGGGGCCGGCCAGCTCCACCACCGCCATCCGCTCCTTCACCAGGCGGATGAAGGGCAGGAACAGCTCGCGCTGCAGCCCGCCCCTGTAGAGATCGTCGGGCGCGACGTTGGAGGTCGCCACCACCACCACGCCAAGCTCGAACAGGGCGAAGAACAGCCGGCCCAGGATCATCGCGTCGGCGATGTCATAGACCTGGAACTCGTCGAAGCAGATCAAGCTCGCCTCGCCGGCAATGCGCGCGGCCAGCGGGCGCAGCGGCTCGCCGCCGCGGCCCTGGTTCGCCTGCCGCCACTCATGGATGCGGGAATGGGCGTCGCGCATGAAGGCGTGGAAATGCACGCGCGACTTGGCGGCAACCGGTGCGGAGTCGAAGAACAGGTCCATCAGCATCGACTTGCCGCGGCCGACCGGCCCGTGCAGGTAGATGCCGCGCGGCGCCGGGGCGGGCTTGCGGGCGAAGCCGAACAGCCCGCGCCCGGCGCCGGGGCGATAGTCCTTCAGGTCATCATGCAGGCGCTGCAGCGCCTCTGCACCCGCCCGCTGGTGTGGGTCGGGCTTCAGCTCGCCGGCCGCCAGCCGCGCCTCGTAGCCGGCGAGAGGACCCGGATCAGCCAAGGCCGACGGTCTCAGCCAAGGTCGAAGGTGATGCCCTGGGCCAGCGGCAGGGCCTTGGAATAGTTGATCGTGTTGGTCGCCCGGCGCATGTAGGCCCGCCACGCATCGGAGCCGGATTCGCGGCCGCCCCCGGTCTCCTTCTCGCCGCCGAAGGCGCCGCCGATCTCCGCCCCCGAGGGCCCGATGTTCACGTTGACGATGCCGCAATCGCTGCCGGCGGCACTCATGAAGGTCTCGGCCTCGCGCAGGTCGGTGGTGAAGATGGAGGAGGCGAGGCCCTGCGGCACGTCGTTCTGCATGGCGATCGCCTGATCGAGATCGGCATAGCCCATGATGTAGAGGATCGGCGCGAAGGTCTCCTCCTTCACGATGGCGCTCTGCCCGGGCATCTCGGCCAGCGCGGGGCGGACATAGAAGGCGCCGGGGAAGCGCTCGGCCAGCAGCCGCTCGCCGCCGGTCACCGTGCCGCCCTCGGCCCGGGCCTGGGCAAGGGCCGCCTGCATGCGCTCGTAGGCGCCGCCATCGATCAGCGGGCCGACCAGGGTGCCCGCCGCCAGCGGATCGCCGACCGGGACCGAGGCATAGGCCTTCTTCAGCCGGGCGGTCAGCTCGGCCTTGATGCTGTGGTGGACGATCAGCCGGCGCAGGCTGGTGCAGCGCTGGCCGGCGGTGCCGACGGCGGCGAACGCGATCGCGCGAACCGCAAGGTCGAGATCGGCCGAGGGCGCCACGATCATGGCATTGTTGCCGCCCAGCTCCAGCAGGCTGCGGCCCATGCGCGCCGCCACCACAGGCGCCAGCGCCTTGCCCATGCGGCAGCTTCCGGTGGCCGAGATCAGGGTCAGCCGGTGGTCGGCGGCAACCTGCTCGCCCACCGCCCGGCCGCCATTCACGATCTCCAGCAGCCCGTCCGGCACCCCGCCGAAGCGGGCGGCAGCGCGGCGCAGGATCTCGGCGCAGGCCAGCGCCGTCAGCGGCGTCTTCTCCGACGGCTTCCACACCACCGGGTCGCCGCACACGAAGGCCAGCGCCGCATTCCACGACCACACCGCCACCGGAAAGTTGAAGGCGGTGATGACGCCGATGGCCGAGAGCGGATGCCAGGTCTCCATCATCCGGTGGCCGGGCCGCTCGGTGGCGATGGTCAGCCCGTGGAGCTGGCGCGACAGGCCGACGGCGAAGTCGCAGATGTCGATCATCTCCTGCACCTCGCCGCGGCCTTCCTCCACGATCTTGCCGGCCTCCAGCGTCACCAGCCGGGCCAGCGGCTCCTTGGCGGCGCGCAGTTCCTCGCCCAGCAGGCGCACGAACTCGCCCCGGCGCGGCGGCGGCACCAGCCGCCACTGCCGGAAGGCGGCATCGGCGCGGGCAATCTTGGCATCGACCTGTTCCGGGGTGTCGCTGGCGAGGCGGCCGATCTCGGCCCCGTCGATCGGGGAACGGACGACAAGGTCGCCTTCGGTGGCGGCGATGCCGAATTCGGCCAGGATGGCGGCGGCGGCGGTCATGCGGGGTTCCTTGGAAGAAGCGAGGCAGGCGGGCTTGGTAGCATGATCGGCCGGGCCGGTTGAAGGGGCGGGCTGAGCCGCCGGGGGTGCGGCCGCAAATCGCCCCCGCCGCGCATTGCCGGGCGGGCGGGATGTTGGTAGCGTCGCCGCCGGCGTGGCTGGCCTGCCCCGGCGGGCGCCGGAGGCGGGCGGGGCGCCAGGGGGGCGTGATGCGCATTCTGGGATACCTGCTGGCGGCGCTGCTGGCGACCGCCCCGGCGCTGGCCGAGACGGTCAAGCTGCCCAATGGCGGCACCATCAACTATGTGAAGGTCGGCGGCGGGCCGGTGCCGGTCGTCTTCCTGCACGGCTACAGCTTCGATGCCAGCGTGTGGGAGCGGGTCACCTCCATGATGCCGGTCCGCTACACCGCCTATGCCTATGACCTGCGCGGCTTCGGGCGCTCGGACAAGCCGGCCGCCGGCTACAGCTACGCCCAGATGGCCGAGGATCTGGGCCAGTTCCTCGATGCCCTGAAGCTGGAGCGCGCCGCGCTGGTCGGCCATTCCCTCGGCGCCATGGTGGCGCAGGAATATGCCACCCTGGTGCCGCAGCGCGTCTCCGCCCTGGTGCTGTCCAACGGTCAGGCGCGCCACCTCCCCCCGCCCGGCCTGACACCGCCGATCCAGGCCCGCATCGACAGCTTCGGCACGCTCGAGCAGAACCGCGCCGTGTTCCAGCAGACCACACCGCGCTACTTCGCCACCGCCAACCTCCAGCAGGGCGATCTGGACCGGCTGATCCAGGTGAACATGCAGTCGGCCACGCCCGCCCTGAAGCAGGCACTGGCCGAGGTGTTCACCGCCGAGGCGCTGCCGCCGGAGCGTTTCCAGCGCCTGACCATGCCGGCCCTGATCGTCGCCTCCACCCTCGACATCGTGCCCTGGAGCGTGCCGGTCGCCCTCAGCGAGGCGCTGCCGAACGCCCGCATCTTCGTGGTCGAGCGGGCCGGCCACACCCCGATGTGGGAGCGGCCGCGACGCTGGGCCGAGGGCGTGTTCGCCTTCCTCGACGGCATCAAGGGCTGACACCCCTGAAGCGCGTCATCTGTCTCGGCGCGGCGGCGCTCGACCGGATACTGAAGGTGCCGGCGATCCCGCCGCCGCCCGCCAAGCTGCTGGCCAGCGCCTGCGTGGAGGTGGCGCAGGGCATGGCCTCGGCCGCTGCCGCCTCGATCGCCCGGCTGGGTGGGACCGCCAGCCTGTTCGCGCGGGTCGGCGACGACGAGACGGGC